>JBIIMV010000061.1:0-6836 GCA_044337805.1 Bacteroidia bacterium | reverse complement strand
ATGGGAACGTTGTTCTTGTGTTGGAAACACAACATGAGCATGGCATGGCTGATCAGCGCGCCTTCTTCAGTGCCATGCAGGCCGAGGGAAAAGAAATGCCGGTCGTCGTTAAAAGGACCTATGAAGGAACAGATGCAGAGCAATTACAATTGTATGCAGCAACAGACCTGTCGGGCCTTTTGCTCGACGGATATGGAGATGGGATATGGATTGAAGGTGATGCTTCTCCAAACATGATAAACCGCTTGTGTTTTGGAATCCTGCAAGCCACTCGCACACGAATTAGCAAAACGGAATATATCTCATGCCCATCATGTGGGCGAACCTTATTCGATCTTCAGGAAACCACGCAAAAAATAAGACAGAGGACCCAACATCTGAAAGGTGTAAAAATCGGTATCATGGGCTGCATCGTCAATGGGCCGGGCGAAATGGCCGATGCCGACTATGGATACGTTGGTGTAGGTGTAGGAAAAATAACCCTATATAAAGGGAAAGAAGTAGTCAGAAAAAACATCAACACCGAAGAAGCCGTTGATGCACTTATTGACCTTATCCGTCAGCATGGCGACTGGTTCGAGCCAAGCGCCGTTTAGCAGCATCTTATTTACCGGGCGCTGATTTAAAAGCCAGTTTTACCTTATCAGCCCTGATGATATTCTCCATAAACTCTTTGTACTGTTTGTAAGAAGACGCATCTACTACCCCATCCCCGGCGAGTTTAAATGAGCGGCGAACAAGCACCTTGCCGGGCATTTGCTTAAAGGCAATCTCATACTCCCCGAAAGGGGTTTTATATGATTTCGATTCAGGCAAAGAAGACAGCGTTTTACCTCTTGGAATTCCAATTTCCATCACTTCAATTTTCCTTTCTACCGAAAATGCCTTCCATGAGAGTAGCGGAAAAGACCTGGTGTCAGAGGAAATGTAATCGAAAGTTCCAAGCTTATCCGAAAAGGGAATATCAAAAAGCTCCATCCCGCCGGCCTCTATAAAAGGACTTTCAGCAGTGTAGGCAGACTGATAGGTAACAGAGTCGATGGTAGAGTTGAGATTATCATCAAAATTCACATATTCCAACTTGATGCCGGGCATTTCGTCATTGATTGCCTCTTTATAATCTTTTTCCCTTTGTGACTTGTCAATATTCTTGTAGGCACTTCTGAAAGATGCGGCCAGAGGGCCATATTTAGCACTCTTCTTTTCAACCCTGATTTTATTCCCCTCGAAAGTAATAGAGCTTCTTCTGTTCACCATATTGGGCACACGATACTGAGGATTGAGTTTCATTTTTTGCGGCACAACATTTTCACCGATAGCAGATGGAATCTCCAGGATATTGGCATTTAACAACTCCTCTGAAAAAGTTCCAAATGCATTCAGGTCACTGGTTAGCTCAACATAATATTTCTTACCGTCGACCTGCACAGCACCAATACAATGATTAAAATCAATACCCGGCATAACGGGGTAATTTTCACCATTACTTCTGGTACTTACCAGCACGAGGTTGGCCTTCAGTCCGGCCTCGCGACACAAAGTGACAAAGAGCGTAGAGACATCTTTACAATCACCAATTCTGGAGCTGATAACCTTAGAGGGCATTTGTGGAACGATTCCACTTTGCCTGAACGAGACCGAGCTGTATCGAATTTCCCTGACGATATAATCGTAAATAATTTTAACCTTTTCCAAAGCCGAAACATTTTCTTTCCCCTTCATGATTGAGCGGTAGGTTTCTTTAACTTCAAAATCTGCTTTGGCTTTCGGAACAGCCAGATCAGAGTACCATGCCGCAACAGCAGGCCAATCCGGATAGCTGCTCAGATGCAGAACCTGGGCCACATCATTAAGCTTTGGCATTCCGGCCTCATCTGCTACCGCAGGAATAGAATTCTTTTCCCACTGATAATATTTATATCCATCCAGATTACTTACAACAGGATCAAAGGTACTACCATTAGAAATAACATGTTTAAAAGAGATTGAAGGATCAATAAGCAGACGGTACGCTGATTTTTCTGAGGGAATGAAAAGACTGAAGTAATGCTCATCGGAGAAGAACTGTGCGATTTTACCCGAATAATAGTTCTCTATTTTATATACCAGACAAACCATATCATTCTCCTCAAGTCCGGTATAAATTACCACATTCTCATTCACATCGGCCTCTAACTGCTTACCGTTCTTTTTAATGATAAAAGCCTTTTCCACCAACAGACGCTGACCACCATAGTAATCTATCCGGTATTCCTTCCAGGTATCAATTCCTTTAGCATTGAAAACTTTGGCCATAAGAAAGTTCTTTTCAACCCTTGAGCCGCTTTTTTCAATCACAACCTGCTTCTCATTCAGCAAAACAATACTGGCCTCATCAGGGTATTTTTCCTTACCCGGCGCCTTCTTGGCTATATCTTTAAAGTCGGGAATCTCGAAATAGGAAAATAGCTCTTTTTGACCTTTTAGCTGCCTGAGTTTATCGCGGCAGGAATAACGTGTAGGCTCAAGTTGCAAAGCTCTGATATACGACTGCTCTGCGAGGTTTTTCTCATCCATGGCCTCGTAAACCTTGCCAAGTTCTTCATGATAGGCCCCAATATAAGGAGCGTAGGACAGACATTTTTCAATACACTCCTTGGCCTTTTTAAAATTACCTGTTCCATAATGAATACCGGAAAGTTTCAAATAACTGCCAATGCCGTATGGTATTGCCTCAATGGCGTCTTCAATAACTTTAATGGCAGGAGCTGATTGTCCCATATTCAGATAGTTATTCGCAATTTCATCCAGTATGTCGGTATCAAGATTATCTTTTGAATATTTCCTGAGCAAACTCATACCCGAGGCATTGTCTTTCCTGACTTTTGTTTCAACAGCGTATTTTAATGACACCAAACCCGAGTTATTGGGATACTTATCATAGCCATCCTCAATAACCTTGATGAGCTTTTCTGTCTGATTTGTTTTAGAGAGAATGGTGATTTCTTTGGCAATGCATGACTCGTCATAAGCGTAAAGAGATTTTAATCTTTCAAAAATCTCGGTAGCCTCATCAAAGTTCTCTGCTTCGGCTGCTTTATCGAACTCATAAACAAGCACATCATAACTCTGCGGAAGGATATCCTTCATGTGTTTCATTACGCCTGTATAATCAGCATAATTCTTTTTACGCAAGAAGTTCTCTGCTTCTGCGGTGAGTGTGTAATAAAAATCCGGTGCCATTCGCTCGGCCTCGGCAAGGGCATGACTCGCCTCAAATGTTTTATCGTTTCTCAGATAAGTAGCGGCAAGCAGAAGGTGGTTGAACAACATGGAGGGAGATTCTTTTTCCTTCACCTTGCTTTCAAAAAAAGATTCCGCAAAAACCTGAACACGATTGATGGAAGATCCGGAGAGCTTGGGGTAGGGTTTAAAATCAGAAGAATACTGAAGCCCTTGAATGTTGGAACCTTCATCATTGGTAAACCGGACCAGGAAATTGCCCCGTTCCACTTCGCTACTGCCAATCTGAATAAGAATGCGGTTTGCACCAGCCTTCAATTTAACCTTAGAAATATAGGTATCGAGATCATTGTTCCTTTCCTCTTCCTCAGATAGAACGAGCTGATCATTGATCCAAACCTTAAGAGAACCGCTAGTACCGATGCGGAGCTGTGCATCCATATCGGAAGGAGAAGAGATAAAACTCTGGGCATAAACGATGGCGTTTGTAAGGTCAAAATGCGCATCGAAATCAAGCCATCTGTCGAAACGAAATGACGGTACTTTAAACCATTTAATTTTCGCACCTGCTTTGTTTGAAAATTCGTAATCAGACTCGGGGTGGGCCAATGGTCCGAACTCAACTTCTTTGTTAAAGCCGCTGGAAGAAATGTTTTCAAAACATCCCACAATACTCCAGTCGGGTATCATGCCAATTACTAAACCTGCCTTTTTTGCTTTATCTACTTCAAACTTGCTGATATAAAGATTGGCAAGACTTTCCGATGCCATTGCTTTGAGAGTAGGATTAATCTGAGGCATTTTGAGCAAAGACTGTAAAAAGTCAATTCGCTCTTCTGTGGTACCGGAGTTCAAAAGACCATTGCTCCAACAAGCGAAAAGATAGGGATTGGGATTTTCAGAAACCTTGATGAAATCAGACACATACTTTCTGGCCTCAGGCATTTGATGCAGTGCCATATGAACATATGCCAAAGAAAGCATTGCATTTGCTTTGGTCTCCTCGTTTTTCAATTGATCTTCGAAAAGCTGCTTCGCCTCTGTAAATTTATTCTCCGAGAGCGCCTTCCAGGCTTGTTCATATTTTTCGTTGCCTGCAAACACAAGAATTGGGAAAAGGCCTAAGGCAATAAGGGTGATTATTTTTTTCATAGAGCTCCCAAAGATACTCCTTAAATTTGAGTTGTTCTGTTGTTTTTGCATTGCCGGAAAAGAGATTTTTTTTCTGCTGATTTTGTGATTCTGCTTTGTTGTTTCCGGCGGAATGAGACAGTACATCCGGTGGAATACTGCTTTTTATACGGTAAAGTCTTTCTGTTAAAGTCCCTCTTAGAGCAGATGGGCAAAACCCCTAATCTCCGACCGAAATAATTTTTACCTCTACCCTACGGTTTTGCTCACTTTCTGTGGGAGTTTGCGGATCAGGAAACAACATTCTTTCGTTACCAAAACCTTCTGTTCTGATTCGGTTCTTCCTCACGTCATTGAAAGTCAGAAACTTTTTAATTGCATAAGCGCGGGCTTCAGATAGCTTACGCAAACTGCGGCTGTTTTTTCTGCCCGGAGCATTAACATGACCCTGAATCTCGATTTTTACAGTGGGATTATCATTCAAAAACTTAAGCAAAGCCTGCAAGGCAGGAGCAGATTCGGGCAGAATCTGATCGGTATTTCCCTCAAAAAAAACATAAGACAACACCATCATGGAATCAGGGAGAATGCGCTTCAATCTGAAAGTATCCGTTATCGACAGCGAGTCGGCCTGAGGAGAAAAAAGTTTGGTTAAAGGAAGAAATCCAACTGCCATTGCCGTGATCATGGTTTTTTCCCTCCATGGCATGATAAGGGCTCTCAAACTATCCGTGATAGTGTCATTCTTGCCTGAGAAACTCTGCACCATCCAGCTGGTTTTAAGAACCACTGAAGAAGAAGTATCAGAGGCAGAAATATAGAGTGTATTTTTTGGAGCTTTGATATCATGCTGATAGGCAAGAATGAGGCTATCCTGAGCGGTTTTTACCATAGATTTCAAACTGTACTCAAAGTAAAATCCTCCTTTTAGTTTCTTATTGGAGGCTACAGTGAGAAAATAGTTCCCCTCAGAAAGGGCTGCAGGAGCGGCAAAAGAAGGCCCCCGACCAATTGGAATGCACTCAAGCGAATCTTTTTCAGCCAAACCTGTACAACCATTTAATGAAGCATCATTTCGTGAAATACAAGAGCGAACAACCTTCAATGAACTGAGGTTTTTTGATGAATCACAAAAATTCCCGGAGGGTTCCTGGAAAAGCATAAAATCATAGTCATCAGAACTGAACTGAGGACAAATGCTGAAGGTTAGATTGGAAGCAGAGGAAATTCGAAACAAAATCCATGTTGAATTTTTTTCAGCGGGAAAAGCACGGAAATCCGGGATCTTTCCCTGACGCAGCTCCCGAATCTTACCAAAACCTTCAGCCGGACGAGGCACGAAAAAGCGCGCAGAGTCAGGAATCAGCGCCGTTGAACAATCCTGCCACTGAGCGGAAGCTACCTTAAACAGGCATAGAAATAAAACTACAGGCAGAACTTTTAACACGGGGAGGCAAAAATAAAAACACCTGAGCAATCGAAGGAAAAATTTTGAATGCCCCTGTTGTGGTATTACCTTTACACGAGTGAATATGACAAATACAGAAAAACGCTGGACGCTCAGGGAAGTCAGGAATCAGGAAGCAATTACCAGGTTAGCAGAAAATTTGCAGGTTACCCAATTGATTGCCCGCCTTTTGGTGTTAAGAGGTATTGAAACCCCCGAGCAGGCGAAACTATTTTTCAGGCCGCAGATAACAGATTTGCATGACCCTTTTCTGTTGCCCGATATGGAAAAAGCCGTTGGCAGAATCAGAAGCGCCATTGAGAAAAATGAGAAAATTCTTGTTTACGGAGATTACGATGTTGATGGGACCACGGCGGTAGCATTGGTTTACACCTACTTGAAGCACTTCAGCAACGAAATCGACTATTATATTCCCGATCGATACAAAGAGGGTTATGGAGTTAGTTTTCAGGGAGTTGATTTTGCCAAGAACGAAGGATTCGGGCTAATAATCGCATTAGATTGCGGAATCAAATCTGTTGACAAAGTTGACTATGCCCGTCAGCTTGGGGTAGATTTTATTATTTGCGACCATCATTTACCGGGCGAGCAATTGCCTGCGGCCACGGCAATATTGAATCCAAAAATACCCGGCAGCACCTATCCGTTCAATGAGTTATCAGGCTGTGGGGTTGGCTTTAAGCTGATACAGGCGTTAAACCTGGAGTTAAAGGGAAGAGAAGAATGGGTTAGCGAACAACTCGATCTGGTAGCGGTGAGTATTGCCGCCGATATTGTACCCATTGTTGGGGAGAACAGAGTATTGACCTATTACGGGCTGCAGGAGTTGAACAAAAGAAAACGCCGTGGCATAGCGGCCATTCTCGACCTTGCAGGGCTGCGCAAACCCATAACCGTAACAGATATTGTTTTTATGATTTCGCCCCGTATCAATGCAGCTGGCCGGTTGACAAGTGGCAAAAAAGCGGTTGAATTGCTGATTTCAAAAAATCCCGACATGGCCTTTACCCAGGGA
>JBIIMV010000052.1:0-7160 GCA_044337805.1 Bacteroidia bacterium | reverse complement strand
GGAGAACGAAATTGCGACGTGCTTCATCGTCAGGACAATTCTCTGCGAGACCTTTCGCGACGTGCACAAGGGTATCCAGACCCACGACATCGCAGGTTCTGAACGTTGCCGACTTAGGTCTTCCCAAAGCGGGTCCGGTCAGTTTATCAATCTCTTCAACGCTTAGTCCGAGTTCTTTTACGGTATGAAAAAGGTTCATGATACCGAAGACTCCAATTCTGTTAGCGATAAAGGCGGGCGAGTCTTTGCATTCGATGGTTGTTTTACCCAGGTATTTTTCACCATAATGCAGCAGGAAATCAAGCACTTCCCGGCCGGTATCAGGAGCCGGAATAATTTCAAGGAGTTTCAGGTAGCGTGGAGGATTAAAGAAGTGGGTGCCGCAGAAATGTTTTTTAAAATCATCGGAACGACCTTCAGCCATCATGCGAAGCGGAATACCGGACGTATTAGATGTGATAAGGCTTCCCTTGCGGCGATGGACTTCTACTTTTTCAAAAATTTGTTGTTTGATATCGAGCCTTTCTACCACCGCTTCAATAATCCAGTCGCAGGAGGCTATTTTAGCCATGTCGTCATCAAAGTTACCGGTGCTGATTTTGTTTTTGAAGCTTTTACGGTAGAGAGGTGATGGGTTTGATTTTACTGCAGCCTCGAGTGCATCGTTCACAATTTTGTTTCTAGCCGTCTTACTTTCTTTTGGTGCGTCTGCCGGCGCGATGTCGAGCAGAAGTACTTCGAGTCCGACATTTGCGAAATGACATGCAATTCTGGAGCCCATTACCCCTGAGCCCAGCACGGCCACTTTCCTGATGATTCTGTTCATTCTTGTTTGTTTTTCCCGGGTTTGTTTAGGGTGCTTGTTTTTGTGTTACTCCTGCTGATAGATTTTTTCGATAAGCACCTCATTCTCTTTCAAAATAAACTTACGCTTCAACGATAGTTTGGGAGTCATTTGTCCGCCATCTATGGTCCATTCTTTGTCAAGGATGGCAGGGTTTTTTATCTTTTCGTATTGAGCGAGTGATTCATTTGTTTTTTCGATGTCGTGAAGGATGGCTTCTTTCACCTTAGGGTGGGAGGCAATTTCTGTGTTGGAATTCAGGTTAAGTTCATGCCTTTTGCCCCATTCACGAATGTAAGCGAAAGCAGGCACAATGAGCGCAGAGGGAAATTTTTTATTTTCTCCGATGACCATTACCTGTTCCACGAAAGGAGATTCCTTGAGTTTGTTTTCGAGCACCAGTGGAGCAATGTATTTACCACCGGAGGTTTTGAATATTTCTTTTTTACGGTCGGTGATTTTGAGAAAACGGTTTTCCACGAATTCGCCAATGTCGCCTGTATGCAGCCAGCCTTCTTTATCAATGACTTCTGCCGTGAGGTCAGGACGTTTGTAATAGCCGAGCATAACACCCGGGCCTTTGACCAGGATTTCACCATCGTCTGCAATTTTCACCTCGGTATTTTTCAATACTGTTCCAACGGTTCCGAATCGGATGCTGTTGGGTTCGAAGTTATTTACGGCGATAACGGGGCTTGTCTCTGTTAAGCCATAGCCTTCGAGCACTTTGATACCGGCAGCGTTGAAAACACGAGCGAGTCGGGGTTGAAGCGCTGCACCACCTGATGCGATGGCCACGATATTGCCACCGAGTGCATCCATCCATTTACTGAAGATGAGTTTTCGTGCAAGTCCCAATTGCCATTCATACCAGCCACCATTAGCACCATCGAGTTCATATTTATGTCCGAGGTTTAAAGCCCAGAAAAAGAGTGTTTTTTTGATTCCTGTAAGTTCTTGTCCTTTGGCCACTATTTTATCGTAAACCTTTTCCAGCAGACGAGGAACAGTTGCAAACATCTGCGGTTTTACCTCTTTAAGATTATCCCCGATGGTATCGAGGCTTTCAGCGTAATAAATGGATACTCCTTTGTAGATATAGAGCGTATTGAGCATACGTTCATAGACGTGGTTGAGCGGTAAGAAGCTAAGTGCGCGCCATTCGCGTGTGAAGGGAGCGAGATTCTCACTTGCGAAGGAGTTGCTCAGCAGATTTTCATGACTCAGCATTACCCCTTTTGGAACACCTGTGGTGCCGGAGGTGTAGAGGATGGTCACGAGGTCATCGCCGCCTATGCCCGCTGTGATTTCAGCTATTTGCTGCTTTTGTTGACTTTGCTTGCCATTGTCTCTTAGTTCAAACCAGTGTTTTGCCGCGGGTATTTCGTCAAAGGTGTATATCATCACATCCGGTTTTACTTTAGAGCAAACCGAAAATACTTTTTCATATAGAGCCGCACTTGATACAAAAAACAGGCGAATTCCGGCATCTTTGATGATGAATTCCAGATCTGTTTCAGAGATGGTGGGATAAATCGGCACTGAGACCGCGCCGCACAACTGAGAAGCATAGTCTGCAAAGTTCCATTCCGGACGGTTATTGGCGATGATGCCAATTTTTTCTTCAGGTCTGATTCCGAGATTCAGCAGACCATAGGCGAGGTGATAGGTGTTTTCTATGAAGTCAGCAGTGCTGTGAGTCATCCATTTGCCATTCACCTTACATGCAAGCGCATCCTGCTTGGGCTGTTTCTGGTATTCTTCCAGTAAGTCAAATATTCTGGTTATCGTCATATTTTCAGGAGATTATTTTGCGTTATTTTGGGTGGTGCAATCCTTTACCGGTGGGGATGTATCAAAGTTAACAATTGCCCGGCTGAAACGATCAAGGTGAATCAATTTTTTCCAAAAACCACATTCATGGAGCACACAGGTGTTTCATTTCCTCTCATTATGGCACCTATGTTTCTGGTTTCCAATCCTGACATGATGCTTGCCGGTATGCGCAGTGGTGTGATGCCGGTATTTCCGAGTCTGAATTTTCGCAAAGAGGGGGAGTTGAAAGCCGTTCTTGATTTGCTGAATGCCGAAAAGGCTGCACACGGGGGTACCTATGGTGTAAATCTGATTGTGCAGAGAACCAATCCTATGCTTGAGAAGCATCTTGCTGTATGCCTTGAGGCAAAGGTTCCTTTTTTTATCACCAGTCTTGGCAATCCCTCAGCAGTTGCTGACGGGGCACATCAGTATGGAGGACTTGTTTATTCAGACGTCACCAATCTTAAGCATGCCGGATTAGCGGCGGAAGCAGGATGTGATGGATTTATAGCCGTCGGACAGGGTGCAGGAGGTCATGCAGGTCCGCATCCACTTCCGTTACTCATTGCAGCATTGAAGCGCAAGTATCCCTCCATTCCCGTTGTTGCGGCAGGAGGAATTGCGGATGGGCGGACGATGTTATCAGCTATGGCAGCAGGAGCAGATGGTGTTTCAGTGGGAACCAGGTTTATTGCCTGCTCCGAGGCAGGAGTGCCTCAGGCTTACAAAGATGCCATCGTAAAATCAGGGATTGATGATATTGTGATGACAGAGCGTCTTTCAGGTACCCCTTGTTCAGTGATAGACACGCCTGAGATCAGGAAGGCCGGACTCAAGCAGAATGCTGTAGAGCGTTGGCTATCTCAGAACAAGCAGACCAAGAAGTGGTTCAAGATGTTGGTCCAGTACAGAGGCATGAAGCAGCTCGAGAAATCCGTATTCCCCCTGGGCTACCATAATGTTTGGAGCGCAGGCAAGAGTTCCGAGTTGGTGCATAGCATTATCAGCTGCGGAGAAATTGTAGAGAAGATGAAAAGAGAGTATGATGAGGCGCTTGGAGGGCTTATCAGTTCCACTGGCAGATGACACCACCCATCAGGCCGAGCGTGAGGGCCCAGTATCCTGTGTGAACGAGGATGTACTTCCATGATTTTCTTTCGAACAGCGCGCCAATTCCCAGAACAGGCATGGCGGTAAACAGGGCCGTGATAAAGCCGTGCAGGGCGCCGTGTTTGAAGGTGCGAAAGTTGTTGCCGTAAAGATCCATGAAGTTTTTTATGTAGGCTCCTATTTCTGTCGTAGGATCATTTGCGCCCGGAGTATTTGCGAACACCGAGTATACATGTGCCTGATGAATGACAAGGTAGGGTGTAGACAGGGCAAGTAAAAAACTCATGACAAGTGTCATGATATAGATGCGGACGGGTCCTGCATTTTTAATTTGTTCTTCCGTCAGGCCTGCTTCTTTTATCCAAATTTTACCAAGGGTTTTAGGATGGTACCAGATAAATCCTATCAAAAGGGGAACGAGTGCCGCAAGGGCAATGATGCCAATGTTCATGAGTATGGGTTTTAGGCGAAATTATAAAAATTATCTTTTTTCGTATGCAAGTTCAATCACAGTGTTGGTGTTGTATTTGCGATGGTTTTGCATCGAAATGCCTGCATATACAGCAAGCTCATTCAACAGGGCCTTACGATGGCCGAGGTTACTCACTCCATCATCTATGAGCAAATCGAGCACAACCAGGAGTCCTCTGGAGTACCCATACTGACAGGCTTCCAATAGCTTTTTATGTTTTAGTGTAAGGGCGTCCATGCGCGTTTGGTAGGGGTCACCATAAATACTCGAATGCCCCACCTTGCCGGTTTGCCCCATCTGAATGGCATGATTTTTTGCCACTTCAAAGAGCGTGATATCCGCTTCAAGGGGAGGCATCGGCATTGTTTTGTACATATCTGTTTTCAGGCTTTCTATGTAACTCTTATTTTTAACTATCATGGTATCGCGATAGGCATTCACGAATGTGTCGAAGAATAATCTGGGATTTATTCTGGCGAGGTTGATATAAAAAAGCGTATTCTTTTCTTCGGTTTTGAGATAAGGGACATTGCTTTTTTCCCAGCTCATTTTCACCATTGCAGCCGGCCATTTCCTGAGTAGATTATGATAATCATCAGGTTGTGTGCTGAAGCTGCTGAGTAAAACACCAGCTGTGAGCAACAGTAGGGCACAAAGGATAGTAAAGTATTTATTAGTGCTTCTTTTCACCGGCAATCCACGTCTCCAGGACTTTTGTTTTGAAGATAAGATTTTCCTGACAGCTCATGATGTCTTGATTCAGGAAGAGGAAGTCGGCGCGCTTACCGGCTTCCAGGCTGCCTCTTTCCTTTTCCCAGAAGCAGGATTTTGCTGCCCATAGGGTAAAGGCAAGCAAAGCCTCCTTCCTGCTCAGGCACTGTTCGGGCATGAAGCGTTCCGGAGGTCGTCCAATGGTATCTCTGCGGGTTATTGCAGCATGAATACCATGCATGGGGTTGATGGATTCAACCGGAAAGTCTGAACCTCCCGGTAGCCAGCCAAAGACATTCAGCATGTCTTTACAGGCATAGGCACCTTTCATTCTTTCCCTGCCGATTCTTTTTTCAGCCCAGTACATATCGCTGGTGGCGTGCACCGGTTGCATAGAGGGTACAACACCTGTTTCACGGAAGAGTGGCATGTCTGCAGGATCTACCACCTGAGCGTGTTCAATTCTCCACCTGTGGTCTTTTTTATGTTTCAGGTATTTCGCAGCCAGAGTCAGGATGAACCTGTTGGAGGAGTCACCGATACAGTGGGTATTCATCTGAAAGGCAGATGCTGCGATTTTGGAGGCGAACCATTCAAGGCTATCCGGACTTTTAAGCAGGAATCCGAAATGTCCTTTTCGGTCTTGATATTCTCTTTTCATGCATGCACCTCTAGAACCGAGTGCGCCATCGGCATATACTTTCAAAGAGCGAATATTCAGCTGCGGGGTGAGGTATATTCCTGCAGCGATAATGGAATCGATATTATTGACTCTTGCTTCATGCATGGCATAAACGCCAATTTGCAGAATACCTTCCTTTTCAGCTTTCATCAGTGCTTTTACGGAGCGAACATCCAGGCCTGCATCACACACTGCTGTCAGTCCTTTCTCGATACAGTTCTTCTGACCCAATCTGATGTATTTCATAAACTGTTCCTCAGAAGGCGGAGGCACAACTTTATCCACCCATTCAACAGCATTATCAATGAGCACACCAGAGGGGGAGTCTTGATTTTTTCTCAGCACGATTTCTCCGCCTGTCAGCTTCAATTCTTTGCTTATTCCGGCCAATTCAAGGGCTTTGCCATTGGCCAGTGCGGCGTGTCCATCTACTCTTTTCAGGAATACCGGCCTGTCGGGGAATAGTTCATCAAGTTTTGCTCTGTCCGGGTAAGCCTTGTCAACCCAGTCGTTTTGGTCCCAGCCTCTTCCGGTGATCCAACCTTCGGTATGCGTTTTGGAATAGGACATTACCCGTTCGATGACCTCATCGAAAGAGCGAGTGCCGGTAAGGTCGAGCTCGTACAAACTTTTGCCGTATCCAAGAAAATGGCTGTGTGCATCGATCAAGCCGGGAATCATCACCTGACCGAGGGCATCTTTTTCCACGCCAGCCTTAAAGCGTGCGCGTATTTCCGCATCTGTGCCCAGGGCGAGCACTTTACCGTCTTTTATTGCAATAGCCTCATAGGTGCTGAATGCCGAATCACAGGCGTATATTTTTGCATGGGTAATGATTAAGTCAGCCTGTTCTTTGTTGCTACATGCTGAGATAAAAAACAGGCAAAGAAGGGCCAGAGAATTACGAACGAATAGCATGATTTGCGGAAGCCTGAGCAAGTGGTGTTAGCGTAATGTCATTCACTACGAGATTTGGCGGTAATTGAACCACCATATCGATAACGGTTGCGATATCGTGAGCAGTGAGTGGTTGTAATCCCTGGTACACATTTTTTGCTCTTTCGGCATCGCCGCCGAATCTTACGAGCGAGAATTCAGTTTCCACCATGCCGGGTGCCACATTTGTCACTTTGATCCCGGCGGGCAGCATATCGATACGCATAGATCGGGAGAGAGCATCCACTGCGTGTTTGGTGGCGCAGTAAACATTTCCGTTGGCATAAACCTCTTTTCCGGCAATGGAGGCGATATTGATGATGTGTCCTGATTTTCTTCGTATCATATTCTGACATACTACCTTAGTAACATACAGCAGGCCCTTAATATTGGTATCAATCATTTTTTCCCAGTCTGCTATCTGTCCGCTTTGAATGCTGCCAAAGCCGGAGGCCAGTCCAGCATTGTTTATCAATACATCAATATTTGCGAAAGGCTCAGGAAGAGCAGACAGGGCAGCTTCTGTCTGTCCGTAGTCTCTAACATCGAAGCAGATGGGCAGCACTTCGCACTGATATTCACTTTGC
>JBIIMV010000051.1:0-7198 GCA_044337805.1 Bacteroidia bacterium | reverse complement strand
GAACAAGCTCCAGCGCGTATCAGAAAGCAGAAGCTGATCCAAGTTCAGATGATTTTAAATACTTCCGGGGCCCGGAACAAGATGGCGCACAGCTTGATATCATTCAGCGATACAAAAACTACGGAGGGCTCGAAGGAAACTCATCGGTCGAACAACCCAACGGCTATCCCATTACCTCAACCACTTTACCGAATGTTGAAGATATCAACCGCGACAACAACCTAACCTTCAATGAAAGTTATTATCAATACCGCATAAAGATTGACCCTGCCAATATGGTTCAGGGACAGAACTACATCACCAACATTACCACCACCACAGCACAGACACCAAATGGTGCAAGAGAGATAAAATGGTATCAGTTCAAGATACCCCTTCGCGAGCCGGACCGTGTTGTAGGTGAAATACAAGACTTCAGAAGCATCAGGTTCATGCGTATGATCACCAAAGGTTTCGACAAGCAGGTAACACTGCGTTTTGCAAGACTCGACCTGGTGAGAGGAGATTGGAGAAAATATCTTTTTGATCTGAGATACCCCGGCGAGTATATACAGGAAGACAACTCCAGTCAAACCCAGTTTGATGTTCTGGCCGTGAACCTCGAAGAGAATGGTCAGAGAGCACGAGTCAATTACACATTACCTCCGGGAATCATCAGAGAGATCGATCAGGCAACAACCAATCTGAGACAGCTCAATGAACAGAGTCTTGCGCTGCGTGTTTGCGGTCTGCAGGATGGATTTGGCAGAGCTGCCTACAAAGTCACAAACTTCGATGTAAGGATGTACCGCAGACTTAAGGCGTTCATCCACCTCGAGCCGGGACCGGATCCTGACAATGCCGAAGTTGCCAGCACACTGAAAGACGATGAACTGAAATTCTTCATCAGGCTTGGAACCGATTATGATTTGAACTATTACGAATATGAAATCCCCCTAAAGGTTACTCCGTGGGGAAATCCGGAAACAGACAAAACCAAAATATGGCCTGAAATAAACAACCTTGATCTGGCATTCGAAGAGCTACAGCGAGCCAAACTAGCACGTAATGTCAACAATCAGGATATTTCAATGCCCTATGAAACAACCGACAGTCAGAACCCGCAAAACAAAATAACGGTGGTCGGAAATCCCAACCTTGCTGCCGTAAAGGTTATCATGATGGGAATCAGAAACCCGAAGCGAAACAGCAGAGAAGACAGTGACGACGGATTACCCAAATGTGCGGAAATGTGGGTTAACGAAATGAGGCTCACCGACTTCAATCAAACGGGAGGTTGGGCTGCCACAGCAAGGTTACAGGCAAAACTGGCAGACCTTGCAGATGTTTCAGCATCCATGAACTGGAGAACAGCAGGCTTTGGCTCTGTTGAACAAAGAATCCTGGAAAGAAGCCGCGATAACATGTTCTCATACGACCTGAGCTCCACCATCAGACTTGAGAAATTTTTACCCGAACAACTTAACCTCAGTATACCCATGTTCGTGGGTTATTCTGAACAAAAAATCAATCCCCAGTTCAATCCCCTCGACCCCGATATTACACTCAGAGATTATTACGACGGGTTCGGTGATGACAGAGAAAGAAAAAGTGAACTCAGGAAAGCCACACAGGATTACACCCTGAGAAAGAGTATAAACTTCACCAACGTAAAAAAGGAAAAAGGTAAAAACAATACTAAATCACATGTTTACGATATAGAGAACTTTGCAGTATCATATGCTTATTCTGAAGTACAGCAGAGAAACTACATGATAGAAAAAAACAATACGCATACCTATAAGGCAGCACTCTCTTACAATTTCAATAACAATCCCAAGAACATTAAACCATTCTCAAAAGTTCCTTTCCTGAAATCAGATTATCTGAAGTTAATTAATGAGTTCAACTTCAATTTAACACCCAGCAGGCTCAGTTTCAGAACCGATGTAGACAGAAATTACAATGTGAACAAAGCACGCAATACCACCAATTCTGAATTACTCATCGAGGAAAATTACAATAAACTCTTTACCATGAACAGATCATACGACCTGAAGTATGACCTTTCAAAATCACTGAGCTTTGATTTCAGTGCAAACAACAATGCCCGCGTGGATGAAGCACCGGGAAAGCGCTATAAAGATTTCAATAAGGACTTCGATCAGGACACCATCGTTCAGCTAAGAGATTCCATCATGAGCAATCTCCGACGATTCGGACGTACCACCGCTTATCACCACACGGCCAATTTAAACTGGAATGTTCCCATCAATAAGATTCCGATTCTCAGCTGGGTGACCCTTACAGCGAAATATTCTGCCAATTACGACTGGACTGCATCACCCCCTGCGCCCGACTCACTATATGTTGCAAACACCATCAGCAATTCCAATCAGAAACAGCTCAATGGGAATCTCAACATGACACAACTGTACAATAAGATTCCTTTCTTTAAGAAAATACTGAATCCATCGAAATCAAAAGCACCTTCCAAAACAGGAAAAGACAAAAAAGAACCGGAGAAAGATCCCAAAAAGCCAACAGACCCGAAAGACAAAAATCAAAAAACTGCAAAAGACAGTGCCAATAAAGAGCCGGGTAAGTTTATAGAGTTTCTTGCCAGAATGGCAATGAGCATCAGAACGGGCTCGCTGACTTACACCGAAAACAACGGAACCCTCCTTCCCGGATACCTTCCAGCGACGAAAATTTTAGGCCTCAGTGATCCCGGAGCGGCCGGTGGCGGTGCACCTGGTTTCGGATTTATTTCAGGATTTCAGGACCCCAACTTTATAACCAAAGCATACGACAACGGATGGATCAGCCAAAACCCAAGATTAAATACATCCTTCTCTCTCAGTCATTCCGCTAACCTTAGTGCAAGAGCGAATCTTGAACCTTTCAAAGACTTCAAAATCGAGCTAAATGCAACAAGGAATTCGTCGGTAACAAATACAGGCATTTACCGATACGACGCAAACGAAGGCAGAATGATTACCCAGAGCCCGCTTGAATCCGGAAACTTCAGCATCTCCATCATCAGCTGGAAAAGCGCTTTCCAGAAAGATGGCGAAGGGTATACCAATCAGGTTTTTGAACAGTTTCTGGCCAACAGGTTTGATGTTTCTCAAAGGCTGGCAGAAAGACCGGGATCCTTATCACAAGGTATTGAAGACAGCACAGGGTATTACGATGGTTACGGACGAACTTCACAGGAGGTACTTATTCCGGCCTTCGTCGCAGCCTATACCAATACGCCTGTTAACGAAGTAGGACTTAATGCCTTCCCAAAAATTCCAAAACCAAACTGGCGACTCACTTACGACGGACTCGGCAAAATCGAAGCATTCAAAAAGTATTTTAAATCATTCACGATCAGCCACGCTTACCGATCCACATTCAACGTTGGCTCCTTTATCACCAACCAGTTTTTCAGCGACCCCGATGGAGACGGGTTCACCTCCGAGCGCGATAATATCGGTAATTTCCGTCCGCAGAGAGAAATACAGGTGGTCTCAATTGCGGAGCAATTTGCCCCTTTGGCGATGGTAGACATGACCTGGAACAACAGCTTTTTAACAAAAATCGAATTCAAGAGAGACCGCAATTTATCTTTAAGTCTGGCGAACTCACAGATTACAGAAATAAGAAGCAACGAGATTGTTACAGGTGTCGGATATCGCTTCAAAGATGTTCCGCCGCCATTTGCCAAAAGGTTTAAATGGAAAATTAAGAGCGATTTAAATACCCGGATGGATTTATCTCTAAGAAGAAATAATACCATCATCAGAAAAGTTGTAGAGGGAATTAATCAACCTACCGCAGGACAAACCGTGATTTCGATAAAGTTAACAGCAGATTATGTTTTGAACGAAAGACTGAATCTGCGGATTTTCTATGACCGCATCATCACAAAGCCCTTCATTTCAACCTCTTTCCCCACCTCCAACACCAATAGTGGGATCCAACTTAGGTATACCATTGCGCCATGAGGATTCCCACAAAAGCCTGTTATTAATTCCTGTATCCTGATTGCCGGGGAATTGATTTATTTTCAAATTTTGTATGAACACTCTGTCCAGCATGAAATTCCTCATCAAATATCCCCTTACTGTTCTCTCCATTTTCTGGATTCTTGAAGCCTGCGTACCAGCCCGATCACTGGAAGAGGCTAAACAAAAAGAAAAGAAATGCAACGATGAACTTAATGGTGTAAAGGCCGATGTTGTAAACTGCAAAACAAAACTCACGGAGTTTGAACAAGAAAACGAACAGATAAAACGTAAACTCTCCAGCCTTGAAAATGACACCCTGGTATTAGGAAAGACACTCCGACTTATGAGCAGTAACTATGATCATCTGAATGAAACCTATGAATTACTATTGTCGAAAAACAAAGAACTCATAAGAGAGAATTCAGAAGACAACAAGAAGTTGATGACCAACCTTCAGTTATCTCAGGAGCAATTGCAGCTCGAACAGGATGCTCTGAAACTGCTCAAGACAGACCTTGAAACAAAGAAAAAGGTACTTGAGCAAACATCAAAAACACTGGAACAAACAAAAGAAGAACTTGCAGTAAGAGAAAAAAAAGTAAATGAACTGCAACAGATTCTGGCAGAAAAAGACTCAGCGGTAAATTCTCTGAAAAGAAAAGTATCAGGGGCACTGATGGGATTTGAGAACAATGGCTTGACGATTGAAAAGAAAAACGGCAAGGTATATGTTTCCCTTGAAGAGCGCCTGCTTTTTGCCTCTGGAAGCACCACCGTCGACACAAAAGGAGTCGAGGCCCTCAAAAGCCTGGCCAAGGTGCTTGAGCAAAATCCTGATATCAATATCCTTATTGAAGGCCATACCGATAATGTTCCCTATGCAGGAACAGGAGTCATCAAAGACAACTGGGACCTCAGTGTATTAAGAGCGACCAGCATTGTAAGGATTCTGCTTGCGAACAGTAAAATAGACCCTAAACGTTTGATGGTATCGGGCCGAGGAGAATTTTTTCCGCTTGAAATTACCAACAATGCTGAATCAAGAAAAAAGAACCGCAGAACAGAAATTATTCTCACACCAAAGCTGGATGAGATACTGAAGGTGCTGGAAACAAACTAACCCATTTACGCCCAGACGCGGGTTCCTTCTGAGCAATTGCTGCAAATTTCTACCTGACTGCGCCCCATCAGCAATCGTTTCCTGAATTTTCGGTATTCATCGGAATACCATATTTGAGAAAAACTATTTTTTCCGGCGATACCCAGCACATAATGTGCATCCTTATCAAAACAACAAGGAACCACCTTGCCATCCCAGGTAATTACAGATGAGTGCCACATCTTCCAGCAATGATTCTCCAGTGAATTTTTTATGCGATAAGTGCCATCCGTATTTTTCACGTAACGGCTGTATTTTGAATTTTCGGGAATCAGAGGATTCCCGTGTTCATAATCATATAGCTGAGCTGTTTTAAACCTGATTTCATCAAATCCGATATCCCGACACAATTCACGGGCAGCCTCAATTTCGTGCTCATTTGGTTTAACAACCAGAAACTGAAAAATCAAATAGGGATGCTGCACCCCTAGTTTCTTCTTCCATGCCACCATGCGCCGTGCTCCCTCGATAACCTTGTTCACTTCACCTCCAATACGGTATTGTTTATAAGTAGCCTGGCTAACACCATCAAGACTGACAATGAGTCGATCCAGACCTGAGGTAATGGTGCGCCTGCAATTATCATCATTCAGATAGTGGCCGTTGGTACTGGTTGCCGTATAGATCTTCCGTGCCGATGCATAACCCACCATATCAAGAAAGTTTGGATTGAGGTAGGGCTCACCCTGAAAATAGAAAATCAAGTAAAACAATGTGGAAGCCTGCTCGTCAATCACACGACGAAAAAGATCCGGATCAAGCATGCCCGTGTGTCGGGTAAAAGACCTCAGTCCGCTGGGACATTCCGGGCAACGAAGATTACAGGATGTTGTTGGCTCAAATGAAAGACTGATAGGTAAACCGGAAACTACAGGTCGAGAAGTGACACGGGAAAAATAGAAGGAGGCAAAAATCCTGAATGCATTCCAGAGCTTCCGGATAGTCATTTTGGAGAGCATCCTGCGCCACTCACGACTCATAAATCATCATATTTCTATGCCTAAAACCAATACATCATCCACTTGCTCAAGCGACCCTTTCCATCTGTCGAATTGCTTTATCAAAAAATCAGATTGAGAAGAAATGTTAAGCTGGGCTGTTTCAAGCAGGAAATTCTTGAATTGAATATTCTTTAATTTCTTTCCATGAGGACCTCCAAATTGATCTGCGAAACCATCTGAAAACATGTAAATGCGATCACCTGGCAATACACGGATTGTCTTGCTGGTGAATGGCGCCAGCGTTCCATAATGAATTCCTACAGGGAACTTATCTCCCTTAAACTCATAAAGAATGAACGAGCCGCTTTTGATTTGAAAATTGAAGCCATCGGGTGCTGAAAATGATACAGACCTGATAATATAAATGGGGTTATTCGCACCCGCAAAATCAATGGTTCCCTCCGTTTCATTGAACCTGATCAGGGAAACATCCATACCGTCTTTAGAGCCACCCTCCTCACCACGTTGCTTAAGCGCTTTAATGATGCCCGCTCTGAGAAGATTCAGAATTTCATCCGGACTGGTAACCCGTTTATCAATAATAATTTCATTGAGATAGTCATGGCCCATCATACTCATGAAAGCACCCGGAACACCGTGACCGGTACAATCTGCAGCAACAAGAATTTTCTCATTGCCTCTTTCATTGGCCCAATAAAAATCACCACTTACAATATCTTTTGGCCTTAGGATGATAAAACTCCTTGGAAATAGCCCGGAGAAATAATCACCTGCAGGCATAATGGCATCCTGAATACGCTTGGCATACCAGATGCTATCTGTGATCTCCTTATTCTTGTTTTCAATAAGATTTTTTTGTTCAATTATTTCAACCGTCTGGCTTCTGATGATTCGGTTCAAGCCAATGGTATAAATTTTTACTATTGCGATGAGTATAAATACAACTGCAATAAAATATAAAACGAACGCCCACAATGTGAGATACCATGGAGGGATTATCCTGAAACGAAATTCAGCCACCTTGCCGGTTACACCATAAGGATTTCGGGCCTTTACTTTAAGAGTATAAGTACCCGGCCATAGTCTGCTGAAACTTCGCG
>JBIIMV010000049.1:0-7234 GCA_044337805.1 Bacteroidia bacterium | reverse complement strand
GTAGCAGCGAAATAGCGATCGGCATCGGCAGTGAGCGCCTGTACCGAAAGGTCGCTGTTGGGACCAAGGAACCAGGTCTCTGAAATCTCCTTTTTTATGATGTTGAGTTTTACAATGCCAAAACCACAACAGAGATAGGCAAAGTCGCCCTCCAGGAAGATTCTGTTGATGGTCTTGTTGCCCGGAAATTGCTTGTTTTTAATGTCAGGGATATTGTAAATTTTATTGTCCCGCAGGAGGTCAATATTGGTGTTGGAATAGGCTACCACCAGGGTAGAACTGGCCGCATGCCAGGCTAAACGGGCCACGCCCACATCGGAATACCCTTGAATTTTGTTCTGACGTTCTATTTCCCCGCTTTGCTCATCGTATTTGAACAGGTTGCCTTCTGCGGCACAATAAACGATACGTCCGTCGGTGGCAACACTTCCTCCTCTGGTGTAGGAAAGATGGTCGCGCCATTGCCCTATGGCAATGTCTTGCGACATAACCTCCAGACTCAGGAGAGAAACCAAAAATAGCAGTCTGCGGATAAGCATAACGGTGGTTGGCACCAAAAATAAGACAATCGCCTCAATGAACGCCAGAATGCCTCATTTATTGGCCTACTTTGTACTTGGAGGTTGTGCCTGCAGAATTAACTTTGCCTCATGCAAATGAAAAAACATCTTTTTTCCGGTATGCTGCTTTTGGGCAGTTTCATCTCACAGGCGCAGAATGTGATGAGCATTGAAAGCATGATGGCCCTCAAAAGGGTAGGGGAGCCGGTCGCATCGCCGGATGGAAAATGGCTTTGCTTTACCATTGACGAAGTGAGCATCAGCGAAAACAAATCATTTAAAGACCTCTATCTGCTTGCCTTATCTGACAACAGCATCAGGAAATTTACCGATACGCCATATAATGAATGGGCTCCGGCTTTTTCAGCCGACAGTAAAAGCATTTACTTCATGAGCAACGAAAGCAAAGAGCCTCAGCTATGGTGCAAAGAGCTCAATGGAGCTGCGCAGCGTCAGATTACTGCCGTTGATGGCGGTATTGGTGCCTATAAGATTGCAGGCACCACCCTTGCCTTCACTGCAGAAGTGAAAACCGCAAAAACCTTGTCGGAGCTGCACCCCGATTTGCCAAAGGCCGATGCAAGGGTAATAGACGGACTTATGTATCGACATTGGGATAGCTGGACAGATGAATTCAGCCAGCATGTGTTTATCAATAGCATAGGCGATGGATCCCTAATCAAAAGCGGCACCGACATCATGCCTTCAGAGCCCTGGGATGCAGAAGGATTATGTCTTTCGCCCGACGGAAAGAAAGTCGTTTACACGGCAAAGAAAAAACAGGGCAAGGCCTGGGCCATCAGTACCAATACCGATGTTTACGTTTTTGAAAATGGTAAAACCATCAATATCAGTGATGGTCTTCCCGGATATGACCAAAACCCTGTTTTTTCAGCTTCAGGAAAATTCATCGTGTGGGAAAGCATGGCAGAAGATGGGTATGAATCAGATAAGGCAAGCATCGCAGAGTATGATTTTGCAACAGGCAAATACCGCATACTGAATCCATCCTTTACGGAAAGTGCTTCAGGCCTATGTTGGTCGAAAGATGAAAACACCCTGTGGTTTCTTTCCGGAACACAAGCCACCGTGCAGGTTTTTTCCTTAGACAGAAAAAGTGGGGCTACGATGGCATTAACAGCAGGAGATCATGACTTTCACTCACTCTGCCATTCAGCAAACAGCCTGTTTGGTATACAGACAACCCTCAGTCGCCCGAACGAAATATTCTCTGTTAACCTCAAAGACAAAAGCATGAAGCAAATCAGCTTCATCAACAAAGATGCACTCGATAAAATAAAGCTCAGCAAGGTTGAAAAGCACTGGGTAAATACGACCGACGGAAAAAAGATGCTGGTATGGCATATTCTGCCTCCTGATTTCGATGCCGGTAAGAAATATCCGGCAATCCTGTATTGTCAGGGCGGGCCGCAGAGCACCGTGAGCTGTAATTGGTCTTACCGCTGGAATTTACAATTACTGGCCGCGCAGGGTTATGTTGTGGTAGCACCTAACCGGCGCGGATTACCAAGTTTTGGAGAAGAGTGGAACGATAAAATTGCCGGAGACTGGGGCGGACAGAGCATGCGCGACTACTTGAGTGCCATCGACGATGCCTCTGCAAAGCCTTATGTTGACAAATCCAGATTGGGTGCTGTTGGAGCCAGCTATGGCGGCTACTCGGTTTATTGGCTGGCAGGTAATCACAACAAGCGCTTCAAAACCTTTATCGCCCACTGCGGATTGTTCAATCTGGAGAGCTGGTATGCAGGCACAGAAGAAATGTTTTTTGCCAACCACGATCTCGAAGGACCTTATTGGAACACTGCATTAAAAGATAAATATGCAGCGTTCAATCCTAAAAATTTCGTTGGCAACTGGGATACACCCATGCTGGTGATACACGGCGAGCGCGACTTTCGTGTACCCGTAGGAGAAGGGATGCAGGCATTTGGCGTGTTGCAGATGAAAGACATTCCTTCACGCTTTTTGTATTTTCCCGGAGAAGGCCACTGGGTGATGAAGCCGCAAAACAGTGTGCTCTGGCACCGTGAGTTTTATCGCTGGCTGAGGGAGACCTTATAGGCAGACATCCAATGGGAAGAGGCCGGTGTTTGGAATCCTCTTTTCAGGTGACATCAGCCATTGGGGTTATTTGAAAAATAGCATTAAACAGATGCAGGAAATTCCGTTTTACGGTGAGCAAAGCACCCGGTAGAACAGAGTGGCAGCATCATGCAGGTGCAGGAAGGCAAAGGATGCTCACCTTGTCAGATTCCAACCCAGAAAAGCGGCGATCTTTTGTTTTTCCTGATCGAGCAGAGATATTTTCCACATCAGCTCCTCAATGGCGTCTTCTTGCTTTTCTACGCGCAGAGCCTCGCCCAGGTGTTCAAGCTCTTTCATGGTACTCTTCAGACGAAGACGATGAAAAGTATGGTCGATCACATTCTTCAGCTGGTCTTTTTCATCAAGAATAAAAACCTTGTAACGCTCTTCCCAGTTGTGGCTCAGGCTGTGACGGTTCATCATCATATCTACACTCTTGCCGGCAATATCAGGGTTCTCGTGTGAGGTGAAAATACGTGCCTCCGGTATTTGCTGTTCGGCAAGCCATTTGCAATACTCGCGGTAAATAAGCTCATGCTCATCCCGTGAAAACTGCATGCCCGAAAGACTCACCATGTTGTGTATATAATTTGCAGCTACAGTTTCCCAAACGGTTTCATTGCCCTGCTCATCTTGTAAAGTGATGTGCATTACCTTCTCTCCATAGTTGAGCATTAGCCTGAGTAATTCCCATTCTTGCATCTCAATGCCGCTTTCCCAGAAACTCTTGAGGTCTTCTTCTTTCTCTATCAGCGGCGCTGGCGTTTCCTCGGGCAAAACATCCGGCTGTTGCGTTTCATCTTTTCCCTCTCTTTTCCTTCGCAAAATTTTATTCACCTCCCCAATCAACATCCCTTCATCCATTTGCATCATGCGGCTGCATTCCCGTGTATAGAGCGCGCGCGTGATGTTATCGGGAATTAAGGCGATGCTTTCAACAATGCTGCGAATAATTTCGGCCTTTTTTACCGGATCGTTCTTGGTGTCTTCAAGCAGCAACCTTGTCTTGAAGTTGATGAAGTCGGTGGTATGATCGAGAATGAACTTTTCAACCGCTGCGGCCGGATTTTTTCGCGCAAAGGAATCAGGGTCTTCGCCATCGGGGAAGAGCAGCACCTTCACATTCATTCCTTCCTGCAGCACCAGATCGATGCCTCTGAAAGAGGCTTTTATGCCGGCAGCATCGCCATCGTACAGTATGGTGATATTTTTGGTAAACCGCCTGATGAGTTTAATCTGCTCCGTGGTGAGAGAAGTTCCGGAAGAGGCAACCACGTTTTCTATGCCGCACTGATGCAGGGAAATAACATCTGTATAGCCTTCAACCAGCAGGCATTCGTCTTTTGTGGAAATGGCCTTGCGCGACTGGTAAATGCCATACAGAACCTGACCCTTGTGGTAAACCTCAGACTCAGGACTGTTCAGGTATTTTGCTGTTTTTTTATCGCTGCCCAGTATTCTTCCCCCAAAACCAATCACCCTGCCTGAAAGACCGTGAATTGGAAACATCACCCTGCCTGCAAAGCGGTCGAACAGCCCTCTTTCTCCTTCTATCGCCAGTCCCGTTTTTACCATCAGTTCTGCAGACTGTGCTTCTTCCCTGGAGCGTTTTGCAAGAGCATCACGGGCTTCCAGAGAATAACCAAGCTGAAACTTTTCTATGGTGGGCATGCTAAAACCCCTTTCTCTGAAATAACTTAAGCCGATGGCCTTTCCGTCGGGGTGCTCCAGCAATTGCTCACTGAAAACTTTCTGTGCCCATGCATTGAGCAGGAGCATGCCTTCCCGCGTTTTTTCCTCAGCAATCTGCGAGGCATCCGGAATTTCCTCCTTGATGTCGATGCCATATTTCTTTGCCAGAAAACGCAAGGCTTCCGGGTAGCTGAGCTTCTCCATATCCATGATGAAGTTTACCGGATTTCCGGCTTTGCCGCAGCCAAAACATTTGTAGATGCCTCGTGAAGGTGTTACCGTAAAGGAAGGCGTTTTTTCGCCATGAAAGGGACAAAGGCCCAGATAGTAGCCTCCCTTTTTTTTCAGGGTTACATAGTTGCCAACCACATCTGCCACATCTGCCGCATCGAGTATGCGTCCTATGGTCTCTTTCGGTATCATGCCCGAAATTAAGGAAAAGCACGCAAAAGTTGGTCCGGCATGCAGGCGTGTCTTGCTCAGGCCCTGATACAAGGACACTTAAATATCAGGCTCCGGAAAAATCACCATTTCCCGCTGCTTGTCGGTCTTGAAAATAACATTGCAGCAGTCGGTGGTTTTTCTAAAATGCAACAAACGATCATTCACAGACTAAAATAGTTGTTTGCCGTATATCTTGTTTTGTTCAAGGTGTTGTATTATTGCTATGATATGAATCGTTCCCTGCTTCTGATTTTATTGTTGCCCATGTTTCTCAGGGCATCAACACCCGGGCCCGGAACGTGGATGGTGTGGTTTGGTACACAGTATGTAAAAAAACGCGTATTTCTTCATACCGAAATGCAGTACCGCACGTATCGTTTTCCCGATAACATAGAGCAAGTACTTGCACGAACCGGCATAGGTTTCGATCATGCCTCCGGAAAAGCGCATGCCGTGGCGGGCTTTTGCTTCGTTTATGCTGAGCCTTATGCTGCCGACGGAAGTCGTTTCAGCCTCAGAGAATACAGGCCCTTTCAGCAGGCTTTGTTCCGGCACAGTAGCGGGCGCCTTCAATTCATACACTGACTTAGGCTGGAGCAGAGATTCGTGTCCGATACTTACAGCGATAGATTTCGTTACTTCCTTTCACTGAATTATCTTGTCAACAAGAATAACTTCGAGAAAAATACTTTCTACTTCTCGGCGTATAACGAGGTTTTTTTGCAAAGCCGCAAAGCCACTCTTTTTGATCGTAACCGCATATATGGGGCATTGGGATGGGTACCTAAAAAAGGTCTCCGTGCAGAGCTGGGATATATGACACAGATGCTTGCCACAGGTTCACGACAACAGCTTATGCTGGTATTGTTTCAGCAGATGAATTTTTACAAAGACTGAATTAAACAAAAAAACCCTGCCTCGGCAGGGTTTTTTGCTTTATGTTGCCGGAGGTCACCGGCAGGGTTTGCTTATTTCCTTACAACCACCCCCATGATTGCGGTAAACAGAATTTCGGCAAACCCCAACTATTTGTTAGTTGCCAAAGGCGCTGCGAAACTAATTGCGGTATTCCCGCCGACCAACACCTCAGGCAAATTATAATCCTATTTAAAGGTGATTATAAGGTTTGGAGGTCTAAAAATGCCATCATGATTGTTTTTATGTTCAAAAGACCTTTTTTTCAGATTTACCCTTCCACCCCAATACCCGAAAAGCAGGTTTGAAATTTTCCTCCTGTTTAACTCAAGCAGGGTAATCATAAATCCGGAGCACGGAGCTGATACAACAGCATCATCGCCTCCTCCATCCCTTAAACGAATGAGCTTCTTTCTATTTACCAAAGCGAAATGAAGCAACTGGAACGAGTGATGGAAATAAAGATTTTTCATCTTAACGAGAAAGGATCCGGGGATGAGAATTTTCCAGTACATGGTTATACCGGTTTTCATTCACACGCACGCACGCTATTTATCAGAAGGCAATAGAAGAAACAGAGCTGAGCATGTGCAATCGGGTTCACGTTAAAACGAGTTGTTCATTTCCTCCAATATCGGGAGAATCAGCGCCCCTATGTTGGAAGAAGTCTATCAGCATCTGGCGATGCAGGGTACATCTTGTCTATCATTATTGTACAAAAAAAGAAAACGACATCTCGTAAAAATCTCAGGTATTTGCGGCTCATCGGGTCATTTTCTTTTTGTATTTTAATTGATTATGTTTGTAAAAATCTCGTCTTATGTTTCGACTCTTGTCCCTGTTTTTTTTGATGCTTCCTATGGTTGGTTTTTCGCAAACAATCATTGAAGGGGTGAGCATGCCCAATCAACTCAAAGCGGGCAATCAGAGCATTCAGCTGAATGGAGGCGGTGTGCGTGAAAAGTATTTCCTTGATCTGTATGTGGCCGCATTATATCTCAGGAATCCATCTTCCGATGCCGCTAAGATTATGGCCGCCGATGAGGCAATGGCCATACGGATACACATTGTATCAGGCCTTATCACAAGTGAAAAAATGACTGAAGCTGTGGATCAGGGATTCTCTCATTCTTCAGGCAGCACACTGCCTTCTTTGCAAAGCCGCATCAATCAGTTCAAAGCTGTTTTTAAAGAAGAGATTAAAAAAGGCGATGTTTATGAAATCGTCTATGAGCCAGGTAAAGGCACCATGATTTTTAAGAACGGAAAACTTTCTGCCACCATTTCGGGGCTTGATTTCAAGAAGGGCTTATTCGGAATCTGGCTTTGTGAAGTTCCCGCCCAGGAGTCGCTGAAGTCAGCCATGCTGAAAAAAGGCTGATTGCTGTCACCACGGTTTATTTCCTGTCCTTAAGGCAGGATTTTTTATTTTTGTTCAAAATCTACCCATGAAGTTATTTTTACCCCTGCTCTTTGCCCTGATGTTTTGCTGTGCTCCGGTTCCTACCTTTGCT
>JBIIMV010000048.1:0-7281 GCA_044337805.1 Bacteroidia bacterium | reverse complement strand
TGCCCGAGGAATAGACCAGCATGTTAAGTCTGCTTTGCTTGACCGTTAGGCCAATATAGGGTTCTGCACTTGTTTGTGCCATCAATAAAGTGGTCTCTCTGCTGGTGCTTCTGCAAGGATGAGGAATCCGCCACTTGTGTTTATCCTTAATTTGCTCGTAGTCGCCAAACAGTATCAGATTGGTCTTGCCGTCCGCCGCGATCCATTGTATTTTCCCTTCGGTTGGAATAAACTCACCCGGCCTGAGTGTGCTGCAAGCGCACATAGAGCAACATGCTATGAATAAAGTCAGGATATTAACAATGGGGAATTTCATTCTTTTACGAAGTTCGAATTATTTTTTGATTAAGCAAGTCTGATTTATCTTTTTTTAATCGGCCTGATTTTTTTCGCAGGAAATGTCGGATACCTATTTGAACGTTTTTCATTTCTCAATCTTTGCCACCTTTTTTCATGATTGATCACGTTTGACCGTTCTTTTTTTCATTTTCCTCTTCGGTCTTCAAGTCTTACGGTTTTTCTTGATTTCATTTTACGGTAAATCTTTCAGTCACTTACCTCAGGTTAATTAGTCGTGTAAAACCGACTATTTCCTTCTTGTCATTTTACATTTGGCTGCATGCGTGAGAATGAAATCCTGGCACAATTGGTTCTTGCCTCTGTTCCCGGTATTGGTCCGGCCTCTGCCCGCAGGCTGGTGGCAGCATGCGGATCTGCTGTTCAGGTACTGCGTGAGCGGCCTTCTGCACTGAGCTTGCTAAAGGCTCCGGGTGAAAAAATAATGGCTGCACGCTCTTTGATGAAACCGCTGCATCTTCAGGCTGAAGAGGAGATGAAATATATCATTAAAAACAAGGTCCAGGTTTTGATGTATGCTGAGGCAGATTATCCCTCACGTCTGCGCCATTGCAGTGATGCTCCCAACTTGCTTTTTTATCGGGGTAAGGCAGTGATGAACAGTCGTTATGTTCTTGGTATTGTGGGAACGCGTAAGGCAACGGAATACGGGCTCGGACTTTGCCACCAGATTGTACGTGATCTTTCTCCTTTCGAACCATTAATCGTAAGCGGGCTTGCCATCGGTATTGATGCCGAAGCACATCGTTCTGCCCTGCATCATCATCTTTCAACAGTCGGAGTGTTGGGGCATGGACTTGATAAAATGTATCCCCCCAATCACTTGGCTCTGGCAGAACGTATGATGCATAACGGTGGATTGCTCACGGGATTTTGTTCAGGTACAAAGCCCGACAAAGAGAATTTCCCGGCCCGCAATCGTATTGTTGCAGGTATCTGTGATGCTGTTTTGGTGGTAGAGGCTGCCCTCACCGGAGGCGCGCTTATCACCGCTGAGATGGCGATTTCTTATCATCGCGATGTGCTTGTAATTCCCGGCAGGGTAGGAGATAAATTCTCTGAAGGCTGCAACCGTCTCATTAAAGTGAATAAGGCAGCCCTTGTCGAATCCGCCTCCGATATTGTGTATCAGCTAAACTGGTCGAAGGGATCTCAAAAGGCCGTGCAGATAGAAATGCCCTTCGACCTAAACGAAAGGGAACAGCATCTGGTTGACATTCTCACTACAGGTTCTTTGCAGGTTGACGAACTCGCTTACCGAATGGGTTTGGTTCCTTCGGAAATTAATGCGCTTCTGCTCCAGCTTGAGTTCAGGGGACTTGTTCGCTCTTTGCCCGGTAAACGCTATTCTCTGAATGGAATTACGGGTTGAGTACTCTTCATCTGAATGGAATGGATCTGTTTGTCTTCAGGAATTGTTAAATGCTTATTGGTAGGATGATGGCAGCAGGCTCAGGTGACAGGCGTCGCCTCGGTCATTGGTCAATTCTAACCCATGTTCTATCAGCAGGGGAGCATCATTTTTATTCAGGATAATTATTCCCCATTGTCAGTCATGGAAACAAAAAAGTTCCTATTCAAACTTTATTTAAGTGCGGGCTTAAGTTTTCGGTCAATGAAAAGGATTAGCGAAATCATCGAAACGATGCTGATGATGCAAACTAGCAGCCAAATAAAATAGCCGGACAGGGGAGTCCTGTCCGGCAAGTTCACGGTTTTTGAATCAGGCTATGCTAATCTGCTTGCGTTCAGTGCCCGGAGCGACACCACTTTTGGGAATGCTCAGGGTCATCAGCCCATTTTCATACCTGGCACTGATGCCATCGTGCTGCGTTCCTTTGGGAAGCTGGAAGGTGCGTGCAAAGGATCCGTAAGAAAATTCACGACGTGTGTATTTCTCATGGCTCTCTTTTTTCTCCTCCTGCTTCTCGGCGCTGATGGTTAGCACATCTTGTTCAACATGAACTTTTATTTCTTCTTTTTTGTAACCGGGGACAGCGAGCTCCAATTTAAAAGCTTTGTCTGTCTCTGTTACATTAACAGCAGGTAGCTGTAGTTCCTTCTCAGATAAAAGAGTGTTTTGTCCGAAAAACCTATCGGCATCGAAGAAATCAGAAAATACCGATGGTAGGGAAAAGCGGTTTGTTTTGACGAGTGACATAAAATTTGATTTTGTTGAGACAAAGGTATTCTCACCTTCTGGGGTGAAACAATGATTGTACTCAGCCATGAAACTGATTTTTATCAGATTATTCTTCATCAGATATATTGTACCTTTGATATCAACCTATGAAAATACAATTCCTCGGTGCTGCTCAAACGGTTACCGGAAGTAAGCATCTCCTAAGCCTGGAATCGGGCAAAAAAATTTTACTTGAATGCGGACTCGTTCAGCAAAAGGGCTCCGATAATGATAAGCTTAACCGGCATCTGGGTTTCGACCCACTGGCACTTGATGCTGTTATTCTAAGTCATGCCCACATTGATCATTCAGGGAATCTGCCTAACCTTGTGAAGCAGGGTTTTAATGGGCCAATCTACTGTACTCCTGCAACGAAAGATTTGCTTGAGGTGATGTTGGCCGACAGTGCTCGTATTCAAGAGGCTGATATTGCCTATCTTAATCGTAAACGTACCCGTGATGGGAAGGAACTCCTGAAGCCCCTGTATGAAATGACCGACGTAGTCAAATGTCTGTCTCTCATGATTACGATTCCATACGGTGAAATGCTGCCGCTTTTTGATGGAGAGTTCTCTTTTCGTTTTCATGATGCCGGACATATACTAGGCAGTGCTTTCGTGTATATGGAAGTCGCGGGCAAGCAACGGTCTTTTAGTCTGGTATTTTCCGGTGATGTGGGTCGAAAGACCGACCTTCTGTTAAAAGATCCTGAACCTGTTCCTCCCTGCGATTACCTTATTTGCGAGTCAACATATGGGGATCGTTTACATGAAGGAAATGAAAATGCCTCCATGCGTTTGCTTGAAATTGTGCGGAAAACCTGTATTCAGCACAAGGGAAAACTTTTGATTCCTGCCTTCTCTCTGGGCCGAACCCAGGAGATTGTATATTGTCTTGATCGTCTCAGCAGTCAGGGATTACTTCCCTCTGTTCCTGTTTATGTTGATAGTCCGCTCAGCACCAACGCAACTGAAATCATGCGAAGGCATCCTGAGGCACTCAATGAGGAAGTCAGGGAATATATGAGGACCGACGCCGATCCTTTCGGATTCAATCAATTACAGTATATCCGTGAGCATGAAGATTCGATGCGTCTGAATACTTTGCATGGACCTGCGATTATTATTTCTGCTTCAGGCATGATGGAGGCGGGCAGAATCAAACACCATCTCAAACATCATATTGGCGATGAGGCTTCGACTTTGCTCATTGTGGGTTATTGTCCTCCGGGAACCCTCGGTCGCAGGCTCATGGATGGACAAAAGGAGGTGGTTATATATGGTAGGCCTCATAAGGTAAAAATCAGTATTGAAGAAATTCATACGTTTTCTGCACATGCGGATTATCAGGAGCTTGGCGAATTCCTGAATCCGCTTGACCGGGGAAAGCTCAAGAAGATATTTCTGGTACATGGAGAGCCCGAAGCCCAACTGGCCTTTGCCAGCTACCTGCGAAAAATGGATTTTAAAGATGTCCTTATCCCTTCTGAAGGTGAAGAGATAGAACTTTTATGACAGCACTTTTTTTGTTTCTGGCCTTTCTTGCAGAGGTCGCAGGCACCCTCGGCGGCTTCGGATCCTCGATGCTTTTTGTACCGGTGGCCGGCTTGTTTTATGACTTTAAAACTGTTCTAGGTATTACTGCTCTGATGCACGTTTTTAGTAATATATCTAAATTGATTCTTTTTCGTCAGGGTTTTAACTACAGGCTCTTGTTGCTTATTGGCCTTCCATCGGTGATAATGGTGATTGCGGGAGCCCGGCTAAGTGCTTTTGTACATTTTAGCTATGCGGCTTTCATTCTGGGTATTTTTCTACTCGCATTCAGTTTGCTTATGCTCTTTAATCCCGGTTTTTTACTCCCCGATAAACCTCGCTGGGCTATTTCCGGAGGCGCCATTGCTGGTTTTCTTGCCGGCATCATTGGAACCGGAGGCGCAGTAAGAGGACTAACCCTGGCTGCTTTCAATCTCGAGAAAAATACCTTTATCGCAACTTCGGCAGCAATTGACTTCGGCGTTGATTTTAGCCGAACGTTGATTTATTTCTACCAAGATTACATGGACGTTGGAAATATTCCATTATTTCTGGCCCTCGTTTTTGTCGCTTATTCCGGTTCCTATTCCGGTAAGCTGTTGTTGGGCAAATTCTCTACTGATACCTTTCGTAAAATAGTGCTCGTTATCATTGCCATTACCGGACTGTTGCAGATAATTACTTTTTTTAAATGAAGAACAAAAGTCCCATCGCTATCATGACTTTTTCACTCAGCATGAGTCTTGTGCTGATGGGATTAAAGTTTCTAGCCTGGGCCGTGACCGGTTCCGGTGCAATCCTGTCAGATGCGCTTGAATCTATTATAAATATTGTTGCCGGTGCCTTTGCGCTTTATAGTGTCTGGTATTCCTCAAAGCCAAAAGATCTGGATCATCCTTACGGACATGGAAAAATGGAATACCTCAGTGCCGGTTTTGAAGGCGCTTTGGTTTTTTTCGCCGGAGCTTTCATGATTTTTATCGGTATTAAAGGATTTATCTACCCACCGGAAATCAATGAGACCTTGTTGGGTGCTGCACTTTCTGTTCTCAGCGGTGCCGGAAATTTCCTTCTGGGTCGCTTCCTGATGATTTCCGGCAGAAGGCTTAATTCTCCGGTGATGATCGCTGATGGTAAACATCTGCAAACTGATACCTGGAGCAGTTTAGGTCTCATTCTTGGATTAATATTGATGCATTTTACCGGTTTTGTCTGGATTGACAGTGTGCTGGCTGTGATTTTTGGCTTACTTATTTTTTTTGAAGGATTTAATATCGTTCGTGATTCGGTGCGCAATCTCATTGATAAGGCTGATGAGGGAAAGTTGAATGATCTTGTCGGGATTCTCAACAACAGAAGAAAAGATGAGTGGATCGACATTCATAATCTCAGAGTACTCAAGTTCGGCCCGCGCATGCATGTTGATGCACATGTTACACTTCCTTTTTATCTCAATCTTGAACAATCTCATCAGCAGGTAGTGGAGCTTGAGAATGCCGTTAGAGAATCGGTGGGTAATGATGTTGAGTTTTTTATTCATTCTGACCCCTGTCTGCCGCCTGATTCTTGCAGCATTTGTAATCTGAAAAACTGTCCGGTCCGGAAAGCTCCGCAAACTCGTCAGCTCAACTGGTCTCTTGCTACCTTGCTCCCCGATCACAAACATCATCTTCATCGTTGATACCATATCATGGAAGAGGACGAAAGTATCATTTTGCATCGGTGCCTGAATGGGGAGGAGACCGGATTCCGCAGCTTTTATAAGCTTTTTCATATCAGGGTTTATCACCTTTGTTTAGGCTTTTTTTCCAATGAGGCGGAAGCCCAGGATGCCACTCAGGAGATCTTTATGAAGATTTTTGCAGGCCTCCCTTCCTTCAAGGGAGAGGCACAACTGCAGACTTGGGTTTATGCCGTGGCTTTGAATTATTGCAGAATGGAAAAGCGCAGGCAGGGTGCGGTACGAAGATTTGCTTTTTTAGAAAAAATACTGCCCTTCGAACAAAATCAACGGCCCGGGTTTGTAAACTGGGAGCATCCCGGCGTATCATATGAAAAAAAGAAAATGCCGGACGTTTGCTTCATGCTGTGCACAGACTTCCCCCTTCACAGCGCGACGCAATTCTCCTTGTTAAATATGAGGAACTAAGCTATAAGGAGGCTGCTGCCGTCATGAAAGTCTCCGTATCGGCACTTGAGTCTCTGATATCCCGTGCTCTGGTGAATCTGAGGAAGTTCCTCAGGGAATAATCAGTTTTTACTGATTCGGGTGATGACAAGCTGATGTCGCTTTTCGTCTGATTTTTTGGTATTGTTGATCCTTATCCAACCTTTACCAAGCTCAACCCCTGCTTCATCACTTTTCATATTGTTGCTGCAGGCACTGCATATTTTTTCCCGGAATGGCTGATCAAAAATTTTGATGTAGGCATCCATAAATTGTTGCCGGGTTTGAATCAGCAGGCTGGTGCCCAGACTTATCTCAATGTTCATGGGATATTGAATCACTGTGCTGATCCACACACGGTTGTCTTCAATCAGCGATTGCTGAATTTTTGCAGCAAATGCCTCAATTTCGGCATCACTGCCGTAGAGCCTGAAATAACGGTTGTCTGCTTCGCCTGCTGAGCGGCTTCGGAAAATGAAACTCAGATTGATTTTCTCTTTCCCTGTTGACGATGTTTGCATGTAGCCGCTTAACTCCGATTGTTCCTGAATACCTGCCGCCTTTAGCCTCAGGCTTATACTGCCATCCTGACTTTGAGCCATGAGAGAATCATTTTTACACACTGCATTCATTTTGTATTCGGTCTTTTGTTTTATGTCGTTCATTTCCAGACTGATTTTTTGTTCGTCATCAAGATATACAGACAGAAGCCATACAGAGCCTTTTGAACTTCCTTCAAAATCTGTCCAGTGAAAAACGCGCAAAAGATCCCGCTTTATATCGCCGGCATTGCATTGTAGGGAAAACAACAGAAAAAAGAATATTAGTCTCATGATGCAATGTTACGCAAGGTTTTTTGGTCGGGGAATATTTTTTGTCTCTCAGGAAAACGCTTATGAGGATAACCTGCGACTGGGCTGGTTAAATTATTTGCTGGGCAATTTCTCTACCTCCCAAACATATTACACCAAGGCGGTGAATCTTAAACCTGCCAGTGTTGAAGCAAGACTAGGTCTTATTAAACCCCTTTCCTCACTCGA
>JBIIMV010000046.1:0-7305 GCA_044337805.1 Bacteroidia bacterium | reverse complement strand
GCCGGTCCGCCGCTGTAGGTGGTGCCAAGCAGCACATTGTTCGAGAAAGAGATTAGTCCGGAGTGCGGACTACCTCCGTCTGCCACGCCATTGAAGTCGTATATTTTTGAAAGATTGAATCCACTTGTAAGTTTAAATAGGGTACCCTGAGAAAATGCACCACCAAAATAACAGGTTCCGTATAGAACATCATTCCCTGGGTTGTAGCATAAATCCCCAATGGGGTAATATCCTGTTGTGTTATTGAAGTTTGCCAGTACATCAACGGAAGGGTTTGGTGATTGATAGCTGAAAAGTGTTCCTTGAGTATTTAGTCCACCTCCCTGGCAGGTTCCATACAACAATCCGCCTGTTCCGATAACGAGAGACCCACGTGGATTTTCTCCGCTGAAACTCGCAAGGAAATCATATATTTTGGTATAAATATTTCCTGCAAGGTTAAATTTGAATAATACGCCATCATCAGTTGTTCCTCCCCGAAAGGTTAGTCCGAAAAGTTCTCCCGGTGTGGGCTCTACCAGTTTGCCCCTGGGTTCAATTCCGGTTGAGAATGCAAAATTGTACACTACAGCCAGAGTATCTGTGCCGGGGTCGAGTGCGAAAATAACACCACCGCTATTGGTCCCGCCAAGTGAGGTCATCCCATACACAAGTCCATTTGAAGCCTGAAACAATCCGCCCAAAGGTTTTTCTCCGTTAGGGCCATTAAAGTCATGAATCTTTGTGTAGGAGCCGCTTGCAATTTCATACTTGTAGATAACTCCTTTGTTGAAGGCGCCCCCTTCGCTTGTCATGCCATAAAGAAAGCCCGGCGTGGGCTCAATCATGCTGCTGTAAGGCTTTTTACCCGGTACATCTGAGCCAAATGAAAATACGGCTTGAGGGGCGGCGTTTCCCGGATTGGTTTTATAGATGGTACCAATACCTTCAGAACCGCCTTCTTCAGTGCTTCCCCAAAGAGATGTTTGTGCATGTGAATAAAGAGCACAGATGAAGAAAGAAAAAACAAGTAATTTTCTCATGATGAATAGAAATAGAATTTAGATTTCAATTGCGAATATATAACAAAAAAAACTCTTCGTTTAACAAAAAAAATCTCTACCCCGATGAATATTGCCTCACCACTCACGCTCCTTTTTTATCTTGAAAAATATTGATTCCTCCAGCCCCTTAACAGCTGGATTGATTCTTAAAAAAATCCAGCTGTTATCATGCACAGAATGAGATTTTATTTTTTTATGAGGCGATAGTGAAGCCCAGATATTTCGGGGAAATGAATGAGGTACATACCTGTGCTGAGATCATCAAGGTTCACACGGTTCATACCTGATTTGAGTGAGCCCGACATAAGGATTTTTCCCTGCATGTCGCTGATGGTAAATTTTCCAATGTTGGAAGACGAATTTTGAATTGAGATAAAATCAGACGAGGGATTGGGGCTTATGCTGATACCTGTTTTCATGAGTTCTGCAGAGCCTGTGTTATTAAGTACACTCAGCACGGCAGTCTCACTGGTATCGTTGCATCCTGCGAGAGTGGCCACACATCGGAACTGCTGATTATGGTTACTTAAGGTGATATTGCTTACTGTAAGTGTGTTGGTATTCACACCTGAAAACTGTCCGCCATTGTTAAGGTTACTGAATCCAGTGCCGGCATCCATTTGCCATTGCAGTTGGTTGCCGGTTCCGCTCAGGGTTGTGGTGAACTGTTGGCTGTTTCCTACACTATTGGTTGCGCTTAGCGGCTGATTGATGAAAACCGGTTGTGGTAGAACCAGGATATTTTTGTTGACACTTCCGCTTCCTGTAGCGTTTATGGCGGTGAGATTAATCGTGTATGTACCGGGATTCTGAAAACAGATGTTCTGAGGATTTTGAACCGATGAGCCGGAAGGGGTTCCTCCCTGAAAAACCCATGACCAGCTTGTGGGGTTGTTTATGCTGATATCTGTAAAGTTCAGACATTCACCGGCACAAATAGTGTCGGAGCTTACAGTGAAGTCTGCAACGGGTGCAGCAGGAGGGGTAAGGCAGCAATTACCTCCCTGACTTACTGCTTTCGTTTCACTGTTTAGCCAGCAATTATATTGCGTCAGATGGTAGCGAAGCGAGCTGCCCTGAAACTGATTCTGAAAATATGCCACCACCTGGTCAACGGTGTTGCAACCGCCCTGCGAGGAGCTTATGTTGCAGGAATAGGCACATACGATGCTGCCATTTCCGTTGGTGTTGGGCAGTGTAGCCTGTGGAGCAGATTGAATCGTCACTATTGAACTGCTTACGCCGTTTACTGTTGTCGGACCTGATGGCCCGCTTGTTCCGCAGGTTGTATTGCCGGTTGATGGATATCCTGCGAATATTACCCCGGTAACATTCGCTACAAATGCTCCACTGATGTTGATGCTCACTGCCTCATAGGCTACTACCCCAATCTTAAGATTAGGAATGTTCTGATCCACGTCAATGTTTAACGTGCCTCCATCATAATTGGAATAGATGACCAGGTTGCCATTTGAGTTGCATACCTGTCCTTGGGCGCGCTCATTTGCAACACAATAAATCAGGATGAGAAGGGTGAAAATTTGTTTCATTTGTTTTTTGATTCCTCAAAAATATAGGTTTCTGTGAAAATAAAATATCTGAAAGGGCTGGTTTAGTTCGTAACTCGGGAATCGACATATTTCCTTTTGTGCTGTGTTTTCTAAATACCAATTTATGATTGGATTTTACTAAACAACCTGCTGCTGTTTTGGAAAATGAAAAATTAAAAAATATAACGTTGAAGGAGTGTTTCCTTTGCAGTAAAACATCTCTTCAGTATTGGCTGAACAAATGGTCTCAGAGATTGGATTTAAGCAGTGATGCTTATGGCTGACGTGCAGGAGGGTAATCCAGGTCAGAGTATAAAAAAAAGGGGCTGTTTTGTCAGCCCCTTTTTTTATTCATATGCTTTTTTACATTCTTTCAATCACGATTGCTGTAGCGCCGCCACCGCCGTTGCAAATTCCGGCAACGCCTGTGCCGGCATTTTTCTGATGCAAGATATGGATGAGACTAACCACAATTCTTGAACCGGAGGAACCGATGGGGTGACCCAGAGACACTGCACCACCATGAATGTTGACCTTAGCAGGGTCGAGCTTAAGTTCACGGTTGTTCGCGATAGACACTACCGAAAAGGCTTCATTGATTTCGAAGTAATCGACATCCCCGATATTTTTTCCCGCCATTTTGAGCGCTTTGGGTATGGCTTTGGCCGGCGTCGTCGTAAACCATTCGGGAGCTTGTTCTGCATCGGCGAAAGAGACAATACGGGCAAGGGGTTTCAATCCAAGGGATTCTGCTTTTTGTCTGCTCATGAGCACTAAGGCAGATGCTCCGTCGTTCAGTGTCGAGGCATTCGCAGCCGTTATGGTTCCGTCTTTCTGGAATACGGGTTTTAATTGTGGTATTTTTTCAAATTTCACATTACGGTATTCTTCGTCTTCGGTGATGGATTTTGTTTCTCCCTTAAACTGAATTTCTACCGCTGCAATTTCCTGTTTGAAAGCACCGCTTTCCCATGCCGCTGCAGCACGTTTGTAACTTTCTATTGCATATTCGTCCTGGTCGTTTCGGGTGATACTGCATTCTCTTGCACAAAGTTCACCGGAGATTCCCATGTGGGTCTGGCTGTAAACATCTGTGAGTCCGTCTTTGAGTATGGCATCCGTAACTGTGCCATGGCCCAGACGATAGCCCGTACGCGCCTGCTCCAGATAATAGGGAGCAAGAGACATGTTTTCCATGCCACCTGCCAAAATAACATCGGCATGCCCGAGCATGATACTTTGTGCGGCGAGTGTGATGGCTTTCATACCGGAGGCACATACTTTGTTCACGGTGGTGCATATTACCGAATCCGGGAGGCCGGCGAATTTTGCGGCCTGACGGGCAGGAGCCTGACCCAGGTTGGCCGTAAGCACACAGCCCATGATCACTTCCTGAACATCATCAGGTTTAATACCTGCTGCTTCGACCGCACTTTTAATAGCTGTTGCGCCCAGTCTGGTAGTTCCGACGGTGGCAAGGCTACCGCCGAATGAGCCAATCGGAGTTCGTTTGGCTGATACAATATAAACTTCGTTCATGTTATTTTTTGCCTTTTGGCGTTGCGAATTTAGCTATTCCATTTAAGTAGTTGAAATTCCCGCTTATTTCTTAAAACCTTATCTTCGGGCATTCGCATCAAGTAAAGCATCATTATGCCCATTTTAGGCTATCTACGCGATCGTCATGCCGGAATTTATTCCATACTCCTGATGATTTTTTCAGTGTGGCTCATCGTATTGGTTTTTCCGCAGGAAGGTAAGTTTAAATACGATTTTCAGAAGGGTAAGCCCTGGCTGCACGACGATCTGGTGGCGCCTTTTGACTTCGCTATCAGCAAGACTGATGAAGAAATTTCTATGGAACAGAGGACGCTGCTCAAGAATGTTAGTCCTTATTATCATGAAGACGCTCGTGTTGCTGAACTTGTTAAATCGGATGCACTCAATTTGCTCAGAAATGAGTGGCAAAAGCGAAACTTGAGTACCGCTGATCGTAGTTTGGAGAAACACGAGTCGTTTCTTAAGAAGTTTCTGGATGAGGTATATGCCCATGGAGTTATAGAGATGAACGAGCTCATCGAAGACCGCCCTTCTGATTATTCTGTTTTTGTTCTTGATGGGTCTGTTGCCGAGGAAAAGGAGCTCTCTGTATTTTATTCTTTAACCTCGGCTTTTGTTTTGCTTAAAGATCAGCTTGCTTCCGAGGTCGGATTAAACGGCTCACTTCTTACTCAGGTGCTTGAGGAAAGTATAAAACAGAATGTCCTGTTCGATGCACCGGCGACTACACGCGGACAAAAAGAGGCAATGGAGGGTATGTCGCTCAGCAAGGATATGAAGCAGAGGGGAGAACGCATTATCGGAAAGGGAGAGCTGATTGATGAGGAAAAGTACCGCATTCTGCAATCTCTGCGTTCCGAGTATTTGTTACAGGTTGGGGGCCAAACTGATTACACGGTCATCATTGCCGGGCAGGCCATTTTGGTTTCAATCTGTGTGAGCATGCTGGTGTTGTTTTTATTTTTATTCAGAAGAGATCTTGTCAGCGACACGCGTAAGGTAACGTTTATGCTTATGGTGCTGGTGCTTTTTGCCGGCTTAGCAGGATTGTCGTTCCGCTTCCGGATTCTTCATATTTACGCCTTACCCTTTTGTATATTTCCTGTATTGGTGCGCTCTTTCTTCGATACCCGGGTTGCCTTGTTTGCTCACCTTGCATCAACGATGATTGTTGGCATCGTGGCGCCCGATCCGTTTGAGTTCGTTTTTATTCAGCTTTCAGGCGGCATTTTTGCGGTATTCAGCATCATCAGCTTGAGAAACCGTTCTCAGCTTTTTATCACCGTTCTCATCATTTTTGCCGTTTTCGGACTCAGTTATATTGGTATTTCTATTTTTAGAGAGGGGTCTTTCAGCCGCATCAACTGGACTTATTTCGAGTGGTTCGCCATCTCCGCAGTTTTGGTTCTTTTTGCCTACCCGCTGATTTTTATTTTTGAAAAGATGTTTGGTTTTATCTCGGATGTTTCACTTCTGGAGCTGTCTGATATTAACGCACCATTGCTTCGTGAACTGGCCCTTAAATCGCCCGGAACTTTCCAACATTCTCTTCAGGTCGCAAATCTCGCCGAAGAAGCCATTTATCAAATTGGTGGATCATCTCTTCTAGTGAGAGCCGGCGCCTTGTATCATGATATCGGAAAAATGGAGATGCCGCTTTATTTCATCGAAAATCAGGCAACCTCTGTTAATCCGCATGATGAACTGAGCTTCGAAGAGAGCGCCGCCATTATCATTGGTCATGTTTCAAAGGGAATCGAACTCGCTAAGAAAAACAATCTGCCCGATGCGGTTATCGATTTCATTCGCACACACCATGGAACCACAAGAGCGGAATACTTCTACCGATCTTTTCTCAAAAATTATCCTGAGAAAAACATCGACGCGGCCTTGTTCCAGTATCCTGGTCCTATTCCATTCAGCAAGGAGACTGCGGTACTCATGATGGCTGATTCGGTTGAAGCCGCTTCACGTAGTCTAAAGCATTATGATCAGGATACCTTAAGTGCACTTGTTGACAAGGTGATTGATCACCAGGTTTCACAGAATCAGTTTTCCAATGCTGATATTACGTTCAGACAGATAAATACAATCAGGAAAATTTTTAAAAAGCGCCTGCTGAATGTGTACCATCTTCGCATTGAATACCCGCAGTAAGCATTCTGTCTCTGCGCGCAAAATGATGTTACGTATGTCCCCCGGGGAATAAGGGTTTTATGTCCATTTAAATGCTCAATTTATCTGCCAAGGCAAACTATTGTTTTCCGGTTTTGGAAACATAAATTGCATCATCTCTGCATTGCTATGTTTTCCGGTAGTGATGGTTTCAGCAGGATAAATAAAGCGCAGGGGTACGCAATAAAATCAATAACTTAACGGCAAAGGCCAATTTATGAGATATTCCTTTACAGCCTGACTTTCGATGAAAGGATGCTTGCGGCAAAATAACTTTATTTCTTCCAGCGCTCCAGGCGTGGAATGGAGCGGGTAGCAAGCCAGGCAAAGATGCCATTCATTCCTGCGCGTCGCATTTCGCTGATACAGAATTTCTGCATCTTCTCTGCAGTGTTTACGGCAGCGGGTGTCAGAAAATATCCGTTTTTGTAGCACATGGAACAATACATTTTGCTGATGCTTCCATCTTTTTCGGTGCCTCCGCCATTCCGGTCCTTTTTCAGCGGGAAGCCACAACTTTGACAAAATTTATACTCTTTCATTTTTTTTTGGGGTTAGTGTTTCTATTTTCGATTTAGATTTTCGATGGGTTCATTTTTTATGCTGATGATGGGTAAGCTTATCTGTTAAGCATAGGGAAATATTGTCTGGTCTGATTTGACCTCGAATTATTTAGCAACATTGTTTTATGTAATGAGAAAAGCAGGATAAATTTAAAATGTCTATTATATGTATTGCTTGAAATTTTCTCTTTTTGCTTAACCATATCGAGTAATCGTCCTCTAATATAGTGTGTTTTTTTAAAAAGTGTATCCAAATCCGAATCCTGCCCATGGAGTCAACATAAATCTTGATTTTTCGGCTACGGGAAATCCAACGAAGGGGCTCAGAGAAGCCCTGAAAAAGAAGTGCTCCGCCCTTTGGTATCTGTATCCGATATTTCCGAAAATTAGTACACTTGCCAAGCCAAGATAGGT
>JBIIMV010000307.1:0-3092 GCA_044337805.1 Bacteroidia bacterium | reverse complement strand
GCCATGGCTGACGATATTATTGAATTGTGCAATACCATCGGGCTTGAGCAGATAAACCTTGCCGGACATTCTATGGGTGGCAAAACTGCACTGTGTATAGCCGCAAAAAAACCGGAGCTGATTCACAAACTAATGATAATCGATATCGGCCCAAAATATTACCCACCCCATCATCAGGGTGTTTTTGAAGCTATTGATGCAGCCGAAGCAACCGGACTTCACTCTCGCAAGGAGGCGGAAATCGCCATGATAAAGGCATTGCCGGAAACAGGTACGGTTCAATTTTTGCTAAAAAACCTCTATTGGAAAACTACCGAAAAACTTGACTGGAGGTTTAATCTTCCTGTCATAAGAGAAAACATCGAAACCGTTGGTGCTGCAAACAATCTGGAGGGATTTTCTCCTAACATCCCCGTTATGTTTTTGCGAGGAGAACATAGTCATTATGTAAAGGAGGAAGATATGGAGGAGATATTGACTAAAATACCGAAAGCCGTTTTCAGAACCATTTCAGGTGCAGGTCATTGGCTTCATGCCGATAACCCATCGGAAACAGTCAGCGCGATGGAGGCTTGGTTTAGAAAATAGACTTCACTTAGAACAATGCGTTTTCAGCATTTCAACAGCACGCGATTCACCCTTTGATTTTGCTTTTTTGAAATCTTGGCATGCCCCCAGTTCATCACCAAGTTTCAGTTTTGCCTCTGCCCTTCGAAAGAACGCCTGTTCATTGTCACTATCAAATTCTATTGCCTGGCTCAGGTCTTTAATAGCTCCTTCTTCATCGCCAAGAAAATATTTTGATTCTCCCCTATAGAAAAACACTTCTGTATCTTTTGGTCTAAAGCGAATTACTCTGGTAAAATAATTCACTGCCCTCTCCCACTTCTTTTCTTTATGACAAATGCGGCCCATGAAGAAAAAGGATTCGGCAGCATCCGAACTGTTGGGATTTATTTCAACAACTTTTTCGAAATCCTTCAAGGCAGCTTCCATCTCTCCAAGATTTAAAAAAGTCTGGGCACGCTCGAAATAGATGTATACATCATTCGTATCAAGCTTTCGGGCCCTGTTGAAGTCGGCTATTGCCGCCGGAAAATTTTCAAGGGCATCTTTCGCCAAAGCACGATATATAAAGGCATTTACAATAAAAGAATCTGACTTAATGGCTTGCGTAAAAAACTCAATTGCCTTTTTATAATCTTTCTTATTGTATCTGGAAATACCATCGTCCAGTGCCTTTTTCGCAACAGGATTCACCTGACAATAGGCAGTTGAATGAAGAAGCAAAAGGAGCAACCAGGAAACAAGCAATTTCATGGAGCTAAAATAATCCTTAAGGGAAGGAATACAAAGTTTTCTTATAGTTATATTTTGTCAGGGAAGCAGTTCGAACCGGGCTTTACGAATATTGTCTGAAGTAGAAAACATTAGGTCGTTGAAAACATCTTGTTCAGCCAGAAAATAGATAGTTTGGCCTGATTTTATTCTGTCATGAAGGAGTGTGGTGTCAGCATAAAATAACCATTGTGTATTGGCAGGCTGTCCATAGATATCTGAGTAAATCAACAGCTGGTTATACCACCATCCGCAAATGACCGATTTCTGACCTGGTATTTCTGCAGCCTTTGTCAAGATAGCCTTGCAATATTCATTCTTTAGTTTTCTCTTGCTGTAATCATGTGTAATGGGTCCGCCAAATCCATCCAGAAATACCTCCTGCCCTGAAATTGTGCAACTAAAAATCTCTGATTTACGTTCTGCACCGCGGTATGGGTCACTGAGGTTGAAACCAAAGACGAATGAGCTGAATATCATTAAAGCAATACCGCAATAAAATGCAATACCTTCTACCTTTGAAACGAAAAAATAAATACAGACTGGCACCAGCGAAATCATATAGGCAGACTTCTGAGGCAGTATAAAGTAAACACCGGTATATGTTAAACAGGTCAACATAACAAAAACCCCCGCATTCGTTCTTAAACCTTGGTACAACTTTTCTCTTGCTGCGATGCTCCAAAGCACTAAGGCCATGATGCCGGGCAAACCCCAAACTCCAATGCTGAGTTTATAAAAAACCTTGGGCCATGAAGGATATGGAAACTGATCGGAATAGGTGAAAAAACCCGGGCCGTAAACCTGAATAACGGGAAAAAAAACCAGAAGACCCGTCATGATTGCGGAGAAAGAAAAACGAATCAGACTTTTATTTTCTTTCTCCCTTGTATGCCAAATCAAATAGACGAAGGGAAAGAACATTCCGGCCATGGTGATGCGGCAACCGGCAGCAAGACCCAGAAAAATCCCTGCTGAAATGTAATTTTTTCTGAACACCATCCACCATGACAATGTCATAAACATAAGCCCCCATATATAGTCCATGGTGCATGTACTGCTTACATATACAATAGGAATCAGGCAGCAGGCAAGTGTTGCAAAAAATGCTTTGCGTGATGAGATGCCTGCATCGCGAAGAAGCCCGAAAAAGCTGAGAGCAAAAACAACAGAGCAAAGCGCGCTACTGAGATTAAACCACCAGGAATCAGCAGGCCAAAGCAGGAGATAAAAAAACTCGTTTACCGGATGACCGGGCAGGCGACTGGTTTCAAAAACTCCTGTTTTTATCGTATTCCTGACAGCAACTGCCGTTCCCCATGCATCTTCCTCCACCCCGAAACCACGACCGAGAAAAGGAATCCGACTGAGTAATACCAGTGTCCCGAGACTGACATATGATAAACGGTCTGAAGCCATTCGTCTAGCGCGGCTTCATCACTGCCTGAAAGGTATTTCTGCTCCTTTGTTCAAGCAGAACTGCACGGCCAAGAGTATGAGCATCAATGGTTCCTGACTGATAATAACGCACGGTAAGCAACTCCAGATCTTCATTGTACAACACCTTAAACTCTTTCCTTAACTCATCAATCAGTTGCATGCGGATCCTTTCATCATCATCAATACAAACCGAAAAACTGATAGCTGAATTCTGCATCAGGTTCACCCTAACCCCGAAACGTGCAAGTATGGCAAAAATCGCAGAGAGATTCTCCTCCACAATGAAAGCGAAATCCTTTACGGAAATCGTCAAC
>JBIIMV010000187.1:0-4228 GCA_044337805.1 Bacteroidia bacterium | reverse complement strand
AGATTGTCCGTCAATGATGGTTCCCGGAAGACCCTTGTCTGTGAAGGATTTTACTCTCAATGGAATATTCGATGCCTGCAGCGGTTGTATGGTTTTCGGATGAATAACCGTTGCTCCATAATAGGTTAGCTCAATGGCATCGTGATAGGAAAGATGGGGCAGAAGCCTGGCATCTGAGAATTTTCTGGGGTCGGCGCTCAATACTCCGGGCACATCTTTCCAAATGATCAATTCCGGGGCACCGGCAAATGTCGCAAGTATAGCTGCGGTATAATCAGAACCTTCCCTTCCCAAGGTTGTGGTTTGATTGTCATCAGTACATCCGATAAATCCCTGTGTAACCAATAATTTCTTTCCCTTGCGGCCATTAATGAAGGATTCAAAACGATTTCCACTGTCCTTCCAGTTTAACCTGGCATTGCGGTATCGGCTATCGGTTATCAGAATGTCTCTGATATCGATCCAGGTGAAGCCTCCAACATTAGCGTTAAGGAAGTGGCACAGAATGCATGATGAAATCAACTCTCCTACTGAAACAATCTGGTCGTAGGTGTGATCGTACCCATGATTCATGGGCTCCTCAAGCACCCATTCCAATTCAGCGAAAAAGTTGGATACTTCGTCATAGACAGGATGGGAATTCTCCGGAAATAGTGAGGAGATAATTTCATGATGGTATTGCCTTACCCGGGAAAGTGATGATGCAACATTCTGAGGATTTGAAAAATAATCGTTCACCACCTGCTCAAGCGCATTGGTGGTTTTTCCCATAGCGGAAACTACCACACAGAGGTCATCTTCGCAAAAATCTCTGATGATATCTGCTACATTTCGGACTCCGTCTGCATTCTTCACAGAGGCTCCTCCAAATTTCATAACCTTCATATCCAAACGGAATTAAAACAGAGAAGCCGGGCCCTCAAACTATCAGAATCATCAAACATGCAACCCGGCTGCTCACAGCAGCAAAAGTAAAAAATATGAAAAGTAAACTTCGACTGAATTTGGTTTTGATTGAAAGCAAAACCTCTCAATGCCCGTCAATAAGCAAAGGTTGTATGATAAATGGCTTTAGATGCTTATTCATTCGAAAAATAATAATGACAATTTATCCATTCTTCATCGAAAACAACACCGAAACTGCGATAAAAATCTATTGCCTCCTTATTCCAATCCAGTACCTGCCATTCAGCTCTTCTAACGCCCTGTTCCCTCCCGGTTTTCAACACCGCCTCGATTAGCTGTTTGCCGATTCCGCGTCTCCGGTAAGTGGATGTAACAATAAGATCATCCAGGTAAAGACAGCGACCCTTCCAGGTTGAATATTTATAGTAATACAAGGCTAGGCCGATCACAGCCCCGGCATATTCGGCAACGAAAAATTCAAATATTTTATCTCTTCCGAAACCTGCCTTGGTCATTTCTTCAGGTGTAACTTTCACCGCATCAGGAGCATTTTCAAAAACGGCCAGCTCCTTAACCAATTCCAGGGCTGCCGGCACGTCGGTTGCAATGCCCCTGCGGATAATGATTTCTTCTGTCATAGCACGAATATACATCTTGATACGATTGAATTTATGGCACTTTTTCCGATATTTGGCGGGAACCCGGTGAAGTAACCCAGAAAATATGATGAAAGGTGTTGTAACCCTTGGACAGTTTATCATTGCCCGTCAGGCTGAATTCCCTTACAGCAAGGGCGAATTGTCAAGATTGCTCAGAGACATTGGCATTGCTGCCAAAATCGTTAACCGTGAGGTAAACAAAGCAGGATTGGTAGACATCCTGGGAGAGGCCGGAGAAACGAATGTACAGGGCGAATCTGTAAAAAAACTCGATGTCTTTGCCAATGAACAATTTATTGCAGCACTGGCTTCGGGCGGTGAATGCTGTGCGATTGCTTCTGAAGAAAACGACGAGTTTATTCCGATCAACAACCATGTCTCTGACAATGCAAAATATGTAGTCTGCATTGATCCTTTAGATGGCTCAAGTAATATCGATGTAAATGTTTCCATTGGAACAATCTTCTCTATTTACCGAAGGGTTAGCAAAGGAGGACCGGGAACAATGGAGGATTTTCTTCAAAAAGGAACTGAGCAGGTAGCTGCGGGCTATATCATTTACGGCTCTTCTACCATGCTTGTCTACACAACCGGCAGAGGTGTAAACGGATTTACCCTTGATCCTTCTATCGGTGAGTTCTGTTTAAGTCACCCGGATATGAAAGCGCCAGAAACAGGAGAAATATACTCCCTGAATCAAGGCAATTTTGTTCATTTTCCGAATGGAGTTAAAGAATATGTGAAATACTGCCAGGAACTTGATAAGCCGACAAAAAGACCTTATTCAATGAGGTATATCGGCTCTCTGGTTGCTGACTTTCACAGGAATCTAATTAAAGGAGGCATCTATATTTACCCTCCCACACACAGCTCGCCTAACGGTAAACTCAGGCTACTGTACGAATGCAACCCCTTGGCTTTTATTGCTGAGCAGGCAGGTGCACTCGCGCTCGATGGCTTTAACCGTATTCTGGAAATTGACCCTCGAGACATCCATCAGAGAGTGCCGCTTTTCATCGGCTCACGAAAAATGGTTGAACAGGCCGCGCTGCTGATGCAAAACCAGGAAGGAAATATTGAAAAAAAATAATTCTTCCCCGCTGTCCTAATTTTACAAACCTTTGCGGCATGAGTCCGGAAGATCTTAAACAGGCCTTCAGCAGTCACGCCTCAACAGGTGAATTGCTCAGCCATCTTAAATCATTTCCCCCGAAAAAAATATCACTAACCGGACTGTCAGGTTCGGCAATCGCCTTTGTTGCTGAATCAGTTTTCCGGGACATTGGAGGCACCCATTTATTTATTGTACCTGAAAGAGAACAAGCGGCCTACCTGCTGAACGACCTCGAAAATGTTGCAGGTAAAGAAAAGGTACTCTTCTTCCCGGCATCCTGGAAAAAACCCTATGATCCTGAGGCTACGGAGAATGCCAATATCCTGTATCGTTCAGAAGCACTCAATGCCATAGAAAAAGGCAGCAAAAATCTGATTATTGTAACCTACCCACAGGCACTTGTGGAGAAGGTTGTGACCCGCGAGCATCTTGCATCCAATACTTTCAGACTTCATAAAGGCGAGAAAACAGATACTGACTTTTTGATGGACTTTCTCGAAGAATATGAATTCGATAGAGTCGACTTTGTTACAAGGCCCGGAGAATTTTCCATTCGAGGTGGCATCCTTGATGTATTCTCTTTCTCCAATGACCTTCCCTACCGTATCGAATTCTCTGATAACGAAATTGAATCCATCCGCTCCTTTGAAATAGAATCACAGCTTTCGGTGGCCTTCTTTGAGTTCATTCACATCGTTCCAAATATCCAGAAAAAACTTCTGCGTGAATCCCGGCAATCCTTTTTTGACTTCATCCCCACCGCCTCCATTGTCTGGTCTTTCGGTGAAGCGCTCAACGAAGAAATGCTCGGGAAATATTATACTCAGGTTTGTGAAGCATGGGAGAAAAATAAAAACTCCCTTATCAGGCAGCTGCCTCCCGAAGAAAGCTACATCAGCTCAGAAGTGATGCGTGCCTCCATCGCGAACTTCCGAAGGGTCGATTGGCACAGACCTTTTGCAGACAGCACCCACGTCGTCTCTTACAAGCAGCATCCTCAAACGAATTTCAACAAAAATTTCGACCTGCTGATCACACACCTGCGTGAGAAAAATAAACAAGGACAAAAAATCCTTCTCTTCGCAGATACTCAAAAGCAGCTTGAAAGAATCTTCTCCATCCTCGAAGATGTAAATGCCTCACGAGGCTATCGCTTTCCTATTGATGAAGTGACTCCGTTTTTCTTCTCACTTCACGAAGGATTCACCGACGACACACTGAAAATCAGCTGCTACACTGACCACCAGATTTTTGATCGCTACCATCGATTCCGACTAAAAGATGCAAGCCTCAGAAGAGCCGAAGCACTAACCCTGAAAGAATTGCAGGGTCTTAAACCGGGCGACTACGTCACGCACATCGATCATGGCGTAGGAAAATTCGATGGACTGGAAAAAATTGAAGTCAATGGCAAAATGCAGGAAACAATACGCCTCATTTATAAAGACAATGACATTGTTTACGTCAGCATTCACTCTCTTCATCGAATTGCCAAATTTACAGGTCAGGAAGGAACGATTCCCAAACTCAATAAAATTGGTACAAATGC
>JBIIMV010000045.1:0-7480 GCA_044337805.1 Bacteroidia bacterium | reverse complement strand
TTGATGTCAATGATATCAAAATTGATTGTGTGCTTTTGTAAACATGATTTTTTATTGTTTATACAACCTTGTGTTACTATTAAAAGTATTGCATTTAAAGGGTTTCAGCCTTGTTGTTCGTTTTGCCTGATGTCTTTTGAATAGTGTTATTAATACGCTTTTGCTTAATGCTGACAACAATTTGAAGTAAAACAACCGTCTGAACCATAACACCCGCAGGGATGGAATTAGAAAAGGAAATAACGGACCGGCAATTATCGAAAAATGGAGCGAAGAGACACAGCGCATCGTGCCAGCTTTGCTTTTTTATCCGGGATTAATCACGCAGCTCTCTCTCGAGAAATTCTTTTAGTGATTCGATGCTTACGTTTTGTGTCAGATTGCCGTCTTTGGAGTATGAAATCTCTCCTGTCTGTTCGGATACTGATATGGCCAGGGCATCGGTATTTTCGGTAACACCTACTGCAGCTCGGTGCCTCATACCCAGGTTGGCAGGGAAGTTAGCATTCTCTGAAACGGGCAGAACGCAGCGAGCAGCCACGATCTCATTGTTATCAATGATGATGGCGCCATCGTGTAACGGACTGTTTTTGTAAAAGATACTTTCAATGAGGCGCTGTGAAAGGCGTGCGTGCAACAATTCTCCTGTTTGAACAAAGAAGCCCAGGTCGCTGCGTCGGGCAATAACAATAATGGCTCCGGTTTTTGTTCCTGCCATAAGCTTGCACGATTTCATGATGGCGCCCACATCGGTGGAGGTTCTTAGTCCGCTATTTCCCTTGAAACGAAACAATCCTGTTTTGCTAAGCCGCGGAAACCAACCTGTGCTGCCGATCAGGAGAAGGAATTTTCTAAGCTCCTGCTGAAACACAATGATGAGGGCAATTACGCCAACACCAATGAATTGTCCCAGTATACTGCCCAGCAATTGCATCTTCATGGCTTTCACTGTGAGCCAAATCAGATATACAGCCATCATGCCACTGAAAATACTCAGTGCCACGGTGCCTCTCACCAGCTTATACAGTTGAAAGAGCAGTAGGCTTACCAGTAAAATATCAACCAGATCAAGCCAGCGAATGGGGATATACTCAGGCCACATCTTTTTTCAGTTCTTGACAAATTTGTATGGCTTGCACTGCTTCTTTTACATCATGTACCCTCAAAATATCAGCACCATTCATCAGAGCCCAGGTGTGAAGCACTGTGCTGCCATTCAAAGCTTCTTCAGCAGAAACTTTGAGCAGTTTTGTTACCATTGATTTTCTTGAAATTCCAACCATCAATGGCATATCGCTCAACTGAAATTGTTGAAGCTGACGCATGAGGGAATAATTATGTTCCGGATTTTTTCCGAAGCCGAAGCCGGGATCGAGCACAATATCATGCAGGCCTTGTGCACGAAGTTCTGCACTTTTTCTGATTAGAAAATCAAAGACATCTGGGAATACCCTCTCATAATGTGGAGCGTTTTGCATGGTGCCGGGTTCGCCCTGCATGTGCATGAGCACATAGGGTACCCTGTATTTTGCCGCTAGTCCGGGTAGGGAAGGGGAAAACCGACCGGCTGAAACATCATTGATCATGTTGAAGCCATGTTCAAGAGCAAAGGCTGCTGTTTCTGCATGATAGGTATCGATAGAGAAATACCTGCCGCTGAGTTCTCTTCTCAGTTCAGGCAAGATATACCTCAGGCGCTCAAGTTCTTCATCCGGACTGATTCTATCAGCGCCGGGACGCGTGCTGGCTGCGCCAACATCAACAATGGCGGCACCGGCCTCAAACATGGCGCCGGCTTTTTCGATGGCATCGGAGATGCTTTTGGCCCGGCTACTATGAAAGAATGAATCAGGCGTGATGTTGAGGATGCCCATTGCCACGGGATGTGACAGACTGAGCAGGCTGCCTCCCATGTTTAACAATTTGTTGGCATTTAACATTAAGCCCATGCGGCCAAAGATAACCTTAAGTAGCGAAATGATGAAACCTATGGCAGATGCGGCTTTGCGTGTAAATATCCTGCCGCTGCGTAACTTATTACCCCTCATTCATTTCAAAAAACTATTTTTGCCGTAATGGCTGATTCGGAGAAAACACGCAGGCAGTACCTGCACGCGCAACAAATTTGTAAAGAGATCTTCAGCGCCAAGCTAAAAGACTATGGCGCATCCTGGAGGGTGTTCAGACCTTCATCTGTGACTGACCAGGTTTTCATCAAGGCTCAGCGTATTCGCAGCATTGAAGAAAAAGGCGAAAGTCGGGTGAAAGACGATGTACGTTCTGAATACATAGGGCTGGTGAATTATTCCATCATCGCATTGATTCAGATGGAAAAAGGTGCTGCTCAGGAGCCCTCACAGGATACACGGACGCTTACAGATGATTATGACCGTTTTGCTTCAAAGGCGTTTCATCTGATGAATGACAAAAATCATGATTACGATGAAGCCTGGAGGGAAATGCGTATCAGCTCGCTTACGGACATGATCCTTGTGAAAATACATCGAATCAGACAGATTGAGAACAATGCGGGTAAAACTCTTGTTTCTGAAGGGGCAGATGCCAACTTTCTGGATATGATTAATTACGCTCTTTTTGCTCTGATCAGGCTCGACGAAATGGTCTGATTTTTGTTAACACACGCAAAACATTTTTATGAAATACTTAGCCCTCATTTCCCGGATTCTCGTAGGTGTGCTCTTCATCATCTCGGGTCTCATTAAGGCAAACGATGCCATTGGTTTTGGTTACAAGCTGCAGGAATATTTTGATGTGTTTGGAATGGCCTTCATGAAGCCTGCTGCACTCTCTCTGGCTATGTTCATCTGCATCTTTGAAGTGGTATGTGGAATCACCACGCTGAGCGGCACCTGGCCCAGGCTAACTTCCTGGGCACTTATGCTCATGATTGTGTTCTTTACCTTTCTCACTTTTTATTCTGCCTACTTTAACAAGGTTACTGATTGCGGTTGCTTCGGCGATGCCCTTAAGCTTACACCTTGGCAAAGCTTTACCAAGGATGTTTTGCTCCTGGCCTTCATTATCCCGATTTTCGTTTACCGAAACAAAACGAGGTCTATTCTTTCTGTTAAAGGCGATCGAATATTGCTCGTGATTTCAACCCTTCTCATTTCCTGGTTTACCCTACACTGCTACAATCACCTTCCCGTAAAAGATTTCAGACCGTATGCCATTGGTAAAAACATCAGCGAGGGCATGAAGCTGCCGCCGGGTGCTGTTACCGATAGTACGGTGATGGTTTTTATTTATGAGAAAGGTGGCAAAAAATTTGAGTTTTCTCCTGCACAGATTGTTTCTGTTGATTCAACTTACAAGTTTGTTGACCGCATCGATAAGGTGGTACGCAAGGGTGATAAGCCTCCCATTCACGATTTTAATATCTCCGGTCCCGACGGAGAAATAACCGAGGAAGTTCTGAACCACGAAGGCTACTATTTCCTTCTGGTCTGTTACGATATAAATAAAACCGATGCGGCGGTGATGCAGAAAGTAAGTGTCTTTGCTGAAGAGTGCGAAAAAAATAAGATTCCCATGATCGGGCTCTCTGCATCAGACCCCACCCTGGTTGAGAAATTCCGTCATGCCCATCAGACAGGCTTTCCGTTCTACATGACCGATGAGACCACTTTAAAAACGATGATCAGAAGTAATCCGGGTCTTATGTTATTGCGCAAAGGCACGGTAATGGACATGTGGCATTACAATGATTTTCCTGATTTCGCTGAATTCACTAAAAAGCATCCGCTCTGATTTATGCTTAAGGTGATACTACGGAAATTGACCTATGGTATTGCCGTAGCATTGGGCGTGCTCATTCTCACCTTTTCTCTTTTTTTTCTGCTTCCCGCCGACCCTGCAAGGATGATGGCCGGACAGCGCGGCGACAAAGCCAGCGAAGACGCCATAAGGCGAGAACTCGGGCTCGACAGGCCTGTTTGGAAACGGTTTCTTGCTTATCTGAATCAGGTTTCCCCGCTGTCTTTTCACAGTGCGGAAAAACAGAGCCTTACCGCTCTTGAAAAATTGAGTGATCATGCATTCTTTAATATCGCTTCATTGGGTGGCTACACATTCGTATTGAAATGGCCCGATCTCGGAAAATCATTCCAAAGCAAGCGCAGTGTTCGTTCCATTCTTGCCTCTGCCATGCCTGCTACCATCGTGCTGGCCTTTACCGCCATGCTTTTCGCCACCATTACAGGTGTCTTGGCCGGAGTATGGCTTTCCACAAGACCGGGTTCTTTTGCTGATTATTTCTTGCAGTTTATTGCAGTGCTGGGAATGGCCGGCCCCTCATTTTTTATCGCATTACTTGTCGCCTGGCTCTTCGGTTATCATTGGTCTGAATATACCGGTTTGCCCATGACGGGCAGTTTATTTGAGATTGATGACCTCGGGCGCGGCAGGATTTTTACTCCTGTGAATCTTATTTTGCCGGCACTAACCCTCGGCATCAGGCCTTTGAGTCTGGTTATACAACTTACCCGAAATTCCATGCTGGAGGTTATGCAGCAGGATTTTATCAGGACAGCAAGAGCAAAGGGGCTCCCGGAATCGCGGATACTATTTGCTCATGCGCTGCCAAACGCTCTTAATCCTGTTATCACGGCCGTGTCGGGGTGGTTTGCAGGCCTGCTCGCCGGGGCTGTCTTCATCGAGTATATTTTCGGATGGCATGGATTGGGAAAAGAAATGGTTGATGCACTGGAAAATTTCGATTTCCCGGTGGTGATGGGAGCGGTTCTGATGCTATCCATGATTTTTGTTATGATTAATCTGCTTGTTGACATGGTTTATGCTGCCATCGATCCGCGTGTGAGGCTTTCTTAAATCTGCAATTCTTACATTCGCATTATGAGAAGAAAAATTGTCGCCGGAAACTGGAAAATGAACATGCTGCTGAATGATGCCACGCTTTTGCTTGAACAGGTAATTCAAAACCTCGATGAACCGACTATTCCTGAGGTCATCTGTTTTGTTCCATTTCCATATATACATGCCGCCTCCACTTTAGCACAAGATTCTTCCCTTCGCATTGGTGCTCAGAATTGTGCAGCCTTTGTATCAGGTGCCTATACCGGAGAAGTGAGTGCCGCAATGCTTGCATCCTGCGGAGCCTCGGCCGTCATCATTGGGCATTCTGAGCGACGAAACCTCTTCGCCGAAGCCAACACAGAAATTTCAATGAAAGTGGTACGTGCAATCGAAAATAGGCTTACTCCCGTGTGGTGTTGTGGCGAGACTATTATTGAGCGAAAAGAAGGCGATCATTTTTCGGTGATTCAGGGACAGATAGAGCTGGAGCTCTCAGAACTTAGTCCCGAACAGTTTAGCCATCTTGTGATAGCTTACGAGCCGGTCTGGGCCATCGGTACCGGATTATCGGCCACGCCAGAGCAGGTTCAGGATATGCATGCATTTATCAGGAAAACCATAGCAGGCTTTTTTGGAGATGCCAGGGCAGCAGCAACAAGGATACTCTATGGAGGAAGCTGCACGCCGGCAAATGCTCCGGCCTTGTTCAGCTTACCCGACGTAGACGGAGGTCTCATCGGAGGCGCTTCGCTTAAGGCCGACGATTTTATCAAAATCATTGAGGCTGCAAATTGATTTTTTTATTCACGACCGAGCAGCGAAATTGTGAAGTACACTGAATTTTCATTCCATATTGAACCTGCCTTTCCCTGGTATGACATACTCACACAGGAATTGGGAGCTCTCGGATTCGATTGTTTCACCGAAGATGAAGGAAGGCTTCGTGCCTACATCCCGTCGGGCAAGTTGACCAAACAGCTTCCCTTGCGCATTGAGCAAATGAAAAGGCCTGATATGGCTGTTTTCGATTGGGAGATCAAGGAATGGGGAGAGCAAAACTGGAATGCTGAGTGGGAACGTGACTATCCTGCTGTTGAAATTGCTGATCTGGTGCGTATAAGAGCCCCGTTTCACACACCCTCAGAGGGATTTCGGCTGGAGGTAGTCGTACATCCCAGAATGGCATTTGGCACAGGTCATCACAGCACCACAAGACTGATGTCGACCGCATTATTTAATCTTCAACTCGGTGGCAAAGCCATACTTGATATGGGCTGCGGGACAGGCGTGCTTGCTATTATCGCTGAAAAGCTCGGTGCGGGTGAAATACTTGCTGTTGACATTGAGTCACAGTCTGCAGAGGCATCCATTAACAATGCATTGTTGAATAATTGCGAAAAAATAAAGGTATTGGAGGGGAGTGCGGAACACCTTAAAGGCCGTATCTTCGATGTTATACTGGCCAACATAAACCGAAACATTCTTCTGAATCACCTTCCTGAATATGATGCTGCCCTTTCAAAAGGCGGAGACCTCTTACTGAGTGGCTTTTTCAGCACCGATGCCGACATGCTGGCCGGAGCTCTCACAGAACGTGGTTTCAGAATCAGGAAAGTTTTCGACCATGAAGGCTGGGCCATGATCCATGCCGTGAAATGAAACGACACCTATTCCTTAACGCTCTTCTGTTATTTATTTTTTTTGCGGGCGCTCTGAATGCCCAGACGCAAATAAAAACCTTCCCTCCCGAAGATGAGGCATTCATCGAAGAATTGCTGAGCTTTTTTGAGCAGGGTGATAAAAAGTCAGGGAGGGATTTTATGGACGAATTTGCGATTGTATACAACGGCGGCAAATTCACTCCTGAAAAAAAACAGTTCATCAAGGATGTGTGTAATTTCATGCTTAAGAAGCGGCTGAAGCCTTTTCCCGACTTCAGAAATTTCCTCGCTTCAATGATGAATTTCGTAAATCGCCCTCAGCCCCCCGGGAGTTTTGAGGCATGGCAAAAGAGTCTCGAAAAAACACAATCAGCCAAAACCATTGCTACTTTCCAGGCATATATACAGATGAGTGAGAATCTTTTCTCACGAAATGCCATGTTCGTATCAGCTACAACAGAGTGGTCTGCTGATTTGCCCGAATATAAATTTGAATATGATTCTGTTCCAAGGGTAGTTTTCGGAAATGTTACGCTCACCTGCCGGAGCAAAGGCGACAGCGCCATTATTTACAACACGCGGGGAATATTTTATCCTTCATCCGGCACCTGGCTGGGTGAAGGTGGAAAAGTAGACTGGAAGCGTGCAAACATTGATCCTAACTTGTCCTGGGCGGAGTTGAAGAAATACCGCATTCAGATGAAATCATCATCTTACACCGCAGACAGTGTTGCTTTTTACAACAAGGCGTTTTTTACTCAGCCTCTTCTGGGGCAGCTCACCGATAAGGTACTAGCCGACATGACCGGTGAAAAGGCGAGTTATCCTGAATTTAATTCGTACAGCAAGCGATTTCAGATACCCAACATCTATCCTGATGTAGATTACGATGGAGGGTTTCAGGTGAGAGGCGCCAAGGTGCTTGGAAGTGGGGATGATGCAAATCCGGCTCTGCTGAAATTCAAAAGAAACAAAAAGATATT
>JBIIMV010000044.1:0-7501 GCA_044337805.1 Bacteroidia bacterium | reverse complement strand
TCCCCGGGAATATTAGTGGTCTGGACGGAGCAGCGTCGTTTTCGAATGGTGCAACCTGAAGGCTAAGCATGTAATAACCATCAGGAATTTGATCAGCAGCGAAAAAAAGTTCTGTAATGGTATGGTCCATTCTTGGTTGCTGCGGATAATTCCAGAAAATATGATGTACATCCAGCCGTCCCTCATCTCGTTCTCTATCAACAGAAGGAGTATCTATCAACAGATGTTTGATTTTCGAATTGGCAATTAAGGTTCCTGCAGCATTCGAGAGGTAAGGAGGATTTTTATCTGAGTAAATGATAGTGTGTTTTTCATCTGTATTTGGAAGAGTTCTAATTAGAAGCGCCCGGGCCCAGGATTCATGACGAATGATTTCAAGATGATAATCTTCAATAACGAGATCGCCATTACTCGATGCAGGTAATACAGAAATGAGTATGGCAGGGATAAATACGGGTAGCTGAATTTTATTTACGGAATAAATTTCTTTAGAGATATGGCCCACACTTTCAGTATGCGTCATCTGTGCATGGGGATTGAAAAGGATATTTCTAAAATTAACAGAACCTCCTGATTTCACTTCACCAATCCATTCTCCTGTGCGGACAGGTTCAAATACCGGATCTCCCTGATACCAGGCTCTGGGGCCTGAATGCGCATCGAGCGCCAGGCTCAAATCAAAAAATGAGGAAGGATTAAAGCAGAATGTTTTTCCTTCGCTTTGATATATGGTTTTTATTTTGGCCTCATCATTCATAACAGCAATTTAAGCAAAATACTATCTGAAATGATAAACTTCTTTTCCGGAATCCTGATGATTTTGTCTTCCTGTATCAGGTCCTCCGTTTGTAAGAGCTCATTTACAGCCTGACTGAATTTGTTTTTTTCTTCTGCGCCAAGCATACTTTCCAGTTTGAGATGATCAACTCCCCATATCGTTCTGAGCCCCGTAAGGAGAGCATCATTGAAAATATCGCGTTCGGACAAGATTTCTATTTCACCGTGAAGTTTTCCCTCTTTTATTGATTTTATATACAGGGCATTATTTGGGTAGTTCTTGAATCTGCTTTTTCCGTTAAAACTGTGTGCTGACGGTCCGATCCCCAAATATGGTATCATTTTCCAATATGAAGAATTGTGTTTTGAGATAAACTTGTTTTCTGATGCGAAATTACTTACTTCATAAGGGAAGTAGTTATTGCTTTTCAGTAAGTCAGCAGTGATTTGATACTGCTCTGCACTGTGCTCATCATTAAGGTCTAGCTGACCCTTGTTGCGTTTATAACCCAGGAGGGTTTTATCTTCAATTGTAAGAGAATAAACAGAGAAATGTTCGGGTTTCTTGTTACATAGTCTTTCAAGATTTTCAATCAGACTTTGATGATTTAGTCCGGGGATTCCTGTTATAACATCAATCGATATATTGTTAAAACCTGAATCTCTCAGAATATCTATGGTATGAATGGCTGATTCCCTGTTATGCCCACGGTTAAGGAAAATGAGTGTTTTTTCATCAAGGCTCTGAATGCCCAGACTTACTCTGTTTATTCCGGCGTTTATCCATGTCTGAGATAGGGTGGAAGATATATCCTCTGGGTTTGCTTCAATCGAAATTTCAGCGTCGGATTTTATGTTAAAAATCTTTTTGGCATTAAGAACCAGCATGTTTATCTCAGTTTCGTTCAATATCGATGGAGTTCCACCTCCAATGTACAAAGTCTGAAATGGCTTATGCTCGAAGAAATCGCTTCTTAACTTCATTTCCTCTAACATAGCGTTGAGCATGATATCCTTATTTTTAAGGGATGTGCTAAAATGAAAGTCGCAATAACTGCATGCCCTATGGCAAAATGGAATATGAATGTATAGTCCGGCCACTAAAGCGGAAGTTGAATTCGAAAGGTTGTTCCTTTCTGGGGCTCACTATCTTTCACAAAAATTTTCCCGGAATGATAATTTTCAATTATTCTTCTGGCGAGGGAAAGTCCTAATCCCCATCCTCTTTTCTTGGTACTATATCCGGGCTTAAATATTTTTTTGAATTCAGATCTTGGTATACCCTTGCCATTGTCTTTTATATCGATAAAGCACCAGCCATCCATTCGGTATAATTGAATGATTATTTGTCCGGATGCTTCCATGGCATCAACTGCATTTCGTATCAGATTTTCAATCACCCATTCAAATAGGGTCGCATTGCAAGGCAGAACAATAGGTTCTTTTATTTCAAGTTCGATATTGATTCTCTCTGAAATTCTACCCTGCATATAGTGAGTAACTTCAGCGAGAACCTCATGAACAGGTGTAGGGCTAAGAACAGGAACAGAACCAATTTTTGAAAAACGGTCAGTGACTTTTTCCAGTCGTTGTATATCTTTTTCTATCTCTGCAAAGTCAGGAGATCCGGGTGATATTTTTCTCAATTCATTCCATGCGATGAGCGAGCTGAGTGGAGTTCCCAATTGGTGAGCAGTTTCTTTCGCCATGCCAACCCAGACCTGATTTTGCTCAGCTTTTCTGGATGTGCTGAACATACTATATCCGATAAAAAGGAAAATCACAATAACAATCAACTGAACAACAGGGAAGTATTTGATGACATTGAGTAAACGGCTGTTCTTATAGAAAATGTATGCCATATTATCATCACCCAATTCCACTTTTATGGCCTCGTTTTCGCTCTTGAATGATGCAAGGAGTTTAGCGATTTCTGTCTCAGATTTTGGAAGCGGATTTTCGAGATTGCCATGAGCCAGAATTTCAATCCCGCTTGAATCGGTAATGATAACAGGAACCGACGAGGCCGATTCTACAACCTCATTCATGAAAGTGCTTATTTGATTGCTGAGCAATTCCTTCAGTTCATCATACAATTTCGATTCTCTGTAAAAAATCAGATTATAGCTGCCGCGAAGCAGAGGAATAATGATTGAATCATTTCTGTTGCGCATCGTGCGTAATTCTGATTCCAGAATTTTACGCTGCGGATCATGGTCTGCCTGAGCATTATCCTCGACGCCCTCAATATTTTTCCAGCTTAGTATCTTTCCATTTTCTGTTGTCAGGATTACGGGAATGTTGCTGTTTTCATTCAGGATTTTCAGATAGAAATTCAGGTCCGGGCTACTTTCGCTGATTGTCAGCATTCTGGATGCTTCGGCCCAGATTTCCACCTTTTTCCGTTCTTCTGTTCTTATGCGATCGAACAAGGCAGTGGTAGATTTTACCAAATTAGCTTTTCTCCTGATGGCTTCAGCCCAGATTCTGGCTTTGTTTCTTTCCTCACTTGCCACCTGCCTGATAACAAAATTGGTATAGACGAGTGAACCCAAAATAATGACAATGGCCGAGAGGCCAAGGGCAATCTTCCAGGTTTCCTTGCGCGAGTATATATCGGGCTTCTTCAATTATAGTCCGGATTTGACTTTTCTGAATCGTTAAAGTTAAACTTGTTTTTCTTTTTTTTCTTGTTGGTTTCGTCTTTTTCCGACCTGTTCTTTTCAGATGCTTCAGTCTTGCCTTTTTTCTTTGCTTCTGTTTCCTGCTGGACAGAATTCTCTAATTCGAATATCCGCTCACTTTTTTCAAAGCTCCATTTTTTTTCGGGTTCACTATTTCCCTTTCCCTTTAATTCATCAGATATAAGTTTTCTCAATGTTTCTCCCTCCTTCTTCATTTCTTTTACGAATTCTTTTTTGAGAGCCTTTCTATCTAACTCAAATTTGGGTTTGTTCAAGTTTCCGGTCATATGAATTTCTATGCGTGTATTCTTTTCAGGAAGATCCTCTTCATATTTGCCGAATGCATCGCCTGTTTTTTTTCTTGATTGGTATTTTTTATAAAGAATGTCATTTAGTAAGACAGAAAAGCGATAGTCCACATCTTGATTAAAATGATGAATGCCTGCGCATTTCAGATTCAATGCTGATGAGTTTATTTCCATCTCGGGAATCAGAATTTTTTGATCTTTAATCGTAGTTTGATTTTCCATATCTGAAAATCGGATATGTTTCAGTTCATCAATTTCTACATAATCAGATAATGAATAGAGCGTGCTGAACTGCTTTAGTTCTCCGTTGAGAACTTTTATATGTGCATGTGCTTCAATACTCGAGTCTACCACCTCAAGCCGGGAGTCCCAAATGGCACTGAAATCAATTTCTGCTCCGGCGGTTCCGCTAATGTTATTGTTGGTTAGCGTATTCTGGCCGAAATTTCCCAAATCGTGGAAAAGAGCACTTAGACTTATTCCCGAGAGTTCTGCATTTATCGCAAGTTTCAACCCTCCGTTTTCTTTAAATTCCAGAATTCCCTTTCCTTCTGTTTTTCCACCCATCGTGGTGAAACTGATACGGCTTATTTCAATATGGTTTTTGCGCAGGAAAATATCAGCATCAACCATTCTTGCATGGAACTGTTTCTGGTAATAGTCGTCAATTTTTACGCTCGTCCGAAGGTTCCAGTTCTCCGGTATTGGGAGGGCATTGGCAGAGGCTGTGCTACCGGAATTTTGCCAGTTTTCAGTTCGAAATTCTGCTATTCGAAATTCTGTAACGACCTCTTTGGAAGAGTTGTCGTTCAGCGGTATCAGTGCCTTTCCTTTGAATTTGGTCTTATTGTACTCCACTTTGAGTTCTTTCACTACGATTAACTCATTATTCCCTGAAATTAAACCTGAAATGTGTTCAAGTCTGAGATTTTTATTTGGAATATTCACTGTTACATCGCTCAGTTGCAGACTGCCAGAAGCATGATTCAGGTGCAGACTGCTGTCTATTGTTCCCTTGAAAATCATTTTTCCTCTCACTATGCCTTCCAGGTTGGCGAGGGTATCTGTTTTTAAAAAAGTATTCCATTGTTTCAGATTAAGGTCTCCTTCTGCTATGCCACTGAATAACGTCTTTGTATTAAAATCTAGCTCCAGTGCACTATGCAAATAGCTTTCTCCAATGGTTGCAGAAATTTGATGCACTGTGATATGATTTGTTTTGCCGGTCTCGAATTTCCATTCTGCCTCTGAAGAAATGTTTCTGGCTTCTGTGTCTGAAGATGTTTCTCTGATGTTTGCTTTTGTAATGTAAAGCATGGTCTGAACTTTAACTTCTTCCTTTTTTGCATTCCAAATCAGGTTGCTCTTTAACGTAATGATTCCATCTCCACTGTAATCGTTTTTCCACTGCGAGTAACCAGGTGGGAGCAAGCTGAGTAATTCCTGTATTTTTGTTCCTTCTGTAAAGAAATTCAGTTCAAGTGTTTCTTGACCTCTCAAAATACCCTCAGCCATAAATTTTACATCGGCAAGACTGCTTTTTTTAGTTGAAATTTTTTTATTTTCTCCGACACCACTTACTGACCATGTACCACGGAGAATTTTGCCGGCACCATATTCTGTTATACCTGATTTTATACTCAGCAATTTAATATCCGTATGGATATCAAGTGCAAATTGTTTTGTGGAAAAATTTCCTTTTCCTTCAATGGTGTTAATCTCGAATTCGTAGAACTGCTTTTCCTTCTGGTTTTCGAAGATGATAAGCCCGTCGCTAAGACTTACTTTTTCAAGTTGAATATTCTGACCATTGCCTGAGGTGGTATCGTTTTTAAAAATATCATAGTTGTTTCTATTGCCTGATAGCTTCTGCATGGAGATACAGAAGTTACTCATTTCTATCCTCTTAATGATAGGATTACCTTTGATAATATCAGATATGCTCAGGTAAAAGGATAGTTTTCCGATATGTCCCAGGCCTTCCGAGCAGTTAATATTTGAGGAGAATTCTTTTGAAGGATTGGGAATGTCAATGTCATTAATAACAAGTGATACTTTCGGAAAGGCTCTCCAGAAATTCAGTTCTGCACTTTTGGCATCAACGGGCACCTTCAGTCTTTTATTGACCTCGGTGAGTACATAATTTCTTACAAACTCTTCGTATCTGTATTCAAACCACAGCCAGAAGCACGAAGTTATTGTTGCAATCACCAAAAGGGCAATCAAAACACGTCTAGGCCATTTTTTCATCAGATTTTTGGCTTGGTAATTGCCTGATTCCCTTTATGCATTCATAACTGCTATTCCGGGCGCATATTGTTTTAAGGCAATCATTTGTTGAATGTTGCACTATCAATTTTTTCGCCCTGCTCATTGTAAAAATACCACTTCCCGATTTTTTTTCCACTTTGATAGTTTCCAACTATTTTGATGACACCATTTGCATGGTAGACCCAAGTCCCGCCATCTCGTTCTCCATCTTTATAGAAACCCTCACTCCAAAGGGTTCCATTTGAGTAATAGGCTTTCCAGTTTCCAATTCTTTTTCCATGGCTCATGTTGCCTTCCATTTTCAATGCTCCATTCTCGTGAAACGATCGAAAAACACCATCTTTAATTGTGTCTTTCAAATGTTTTTCTTTTTTGACCACTGAATCGGATGAGGTGGTCAATTTTGCGGAACTTTCCTTTGTGGCAGAATTGCATGCGTATAAAAGAAGCATGCAGGCAATAATGGAAATGCGAATCATTTGTTTCTTTCAGTTGTATACAAGACGAGTTCTCTTAAGGAATTTGTTGCCTGACTATTTTTTAATTCTCCAATCATAGTAAGACAGTGGTCGCGAATCTCTGTCATTTTCCGGCTTGCATAATCCAACCCACCTGATGAAATAACCATGTCTACCACCCATGCGGTCTTATCACTTTGATCGGAGTGGTTTTTTATGATGTCAATGGCTTTCCTCTTATCGGTCTTAGATGCCTTCTGAAGTGCATGTATCACCGGCAGTGTCATTTTCTTTTCCTTTAGATCTATTCCTGTAGGCTTTCCGATGTCACCTGAGGAATAGTCAAGCAGATCGTCTTTTAGTTGAAAGGCAATGCCTGTTTTTTCTCCGAAGGTTCTGAAGAACTCTATCGTATTTTTATCACCTCCTGCCGAGGCTGCACCTGAGGCGCAGCAGGCAGCAATGAGTGAGGCTGTTTTTTGTCTGATGATATTGAAGTAGATTTCTTCTGTGATGTCCAGTCTTCTTGCTTTTTCAATTTGAAGCAATTCTCCTTCGCTCATTTCACGGACTGCAGTAGAAACAATTTTTAATAGTTCAGATTCATCTTTGTTTACTGCAAGCAAAAGTCCGCGGGAAAGAAGATAGTCGCCTACCAAAACGGCAATCTTATTTTTCCATAGTGCATTAAGTGATAGGAATCCTCTTCTTTCATAAGAGTCATCTACCACATCATCGTGAACGAGTGAGGCTGTATGCAGCAGTTCAATGAGTGAGGCTGCCCGGAATGTGCTCTCAGTAATTTGATGGCATGATGCAGCTGAGAGGAATACAAACATTGGTCTTAGTTGTTTTCCTTTTCTTTTGAGAATGTAATGGGTAATCTTGTCCAGCAGCGGAACATCACTTTTCATATCCTCGCGAAACCGGATTTCGAATTCTTCCATCTCGCGGGCAATGGGTAATTTTATTTTGTCAATTTCCTTCACTTGCTGTCAGTGTT
>JBIIMV010000136.1:0-4947 GCA_044337805.1 Bacteroidia bacterium | reverse complement strand
TACCCGGGATGTGGGGAGCACCCCTAAAAATAATCAGTGGATTTCCTCCTCCTACCTTTTACAATGAAGGATGGAATATTGGATCAGAAGGAGCATCCTCCATGCAGGATCAGATACCCGGTGCAGATCCTGAGCATTGCCCGCACGGGTTGAATTGTTTTCACGACTACGACCTGGCCTTGGAATATTCAAGAAAGGTAAACAAGCCGCTAATGGTGGATTTCACCGGATGGAGTTGCGTTAACTGCCGTAAGATGGAAGACCAGGTATGGGTAGATCCACGCGTATTAAAAAGGCTCAGAGAGGATTATGTACTTGTTTCTTTATATGTTGATGACAAGCAGGCATTACCGGAGCAGGAGCAGCGCGTTTCGCGAACAACAGGAAAAAAAATCAAGACCATTGGTAACCGCTGGAGTGATTTACAAACCGAGCGTTACGGCACGAATTCTCAGCCTTACTACGTATTGCTCAACCAAAAAGAAGAACTGTTGAACGAGCCACAGGGATATGACCCGGATATTGACAAGTTTATTCAGTTTCTGGATCAGGGAAAGGCGAGATTTGCAACGGGTGCCGCAACAGGAAACTAATCAGGACAAATTAAACCTCTCAGCTGCGAGTCTTGCCACTTCTGCGCCGACGGCCAGGGAAGCTGTTGCTGCGGGAGAAGGAGCGTTGAGAACGTGAATGGCATTGTCTGTTCCGACAATATCAAAGTCATCAATCATTTCACCTTCAGGTGCAAGAGCCATGGCCCTCACTCCTGCCCTACCCGGTTTGAGATCATCCATCTCCAGACTTGGAATGAGTTTGCGCAAACGTTTCAGGAAATATGCTTTAGAGAATGCACCCCGGTATTCATCAAGGCCGAATTTCCAATGTTTGGCAAAGAACTTCCATGTGCCACCAAAAGCGAAAGCCTCCAGCGTATCTTTTGCTGAGAAATCGGTTTTGCCATAGCCTTCACGTTTGAAGACAAAAACAGCGTTGGGGCCACATTCGACACCACCGTGAATCATACGGGTGAAGTGCACGCCCAGGAAGGGGAACTTAGGATTTGGCACCGGGTAAATCAGGTTTTTCACTTTAGACATGCCTTTATCAGACAAATCGTAATAATCGCCGCGAAACCCAACGATGGCAGATTTAGTTTTAGCTCCCTCTTTGCGGGCAATACGATCAGATTGAAGTCCGGCACAGGTAATGAGATAATCGGATGAAAAAGTCCCCCGTGGGGTAAACACTTTAGTCTTTCCCTCATGTTTTTCAAAAGCAGTTGCTTCAGCCCCAGTCAAAACTTTACTGCCCGGAAATTTCTGTTCGATGATCTCAACATATTTACGGGCAACATCAGCGTAATCAATAATCCCCGTACAGGAAACATAGATACCGGCAATACCTTCACAGTAAGGTTCAATTTCTTTTATCTGCTGAGCGTTTATTTTCTGGAGACCTTCCACCCCATTGGCAATACCATTATTAAAGACCTTATCCATATGTGGCAACTCAGAAGGATCAGTTGCAACAATCACCTTTCCGCAGATGTCGTGTTTGATGTTGTATTCTTTGGCAAACGCAACGAGTTCTCTGCGTCCGTCAACACAATTTCTTGCTTTATAACTGCCGGGTTTGTAATAGATGCCGGAGTGGATTACCCCGCTATTGTGGCCTGTTTGATGTGCAGCAACCTGCTTCTCCTTTTCAAGAACAAGGATTTTTTTATTGGGGTATTTGAGGTTAAGCTTGTAGGCTGAAGCGAGACCGACAATACCTCCCCCCACGATGATGATATCGAAATGTGTGTTTGTGTTCATGTTCAGAATTTCATTCCAAGGTTATAGAATACGAAGGCCCAAATATCGCCAAACTCCTCAATTTGCATTGAAACAGGCTTACCTGCACCATGCCCGGCATTAACATCAATTCTGATGAGAGTGGGCAATGATCCGATTTGATTTTCCTGAAGTGCACTAATGAATTTGAAGGAATGGGCAGGAACCACTCTATCGTCGTGGTCAGCAGTAGTAACCATTACGGCAGGGTATTTGTTTTTTCTGACATTGTGAAGAGGTGAATATTTTATCAGATTGAAAAACTGAACAGAATCCTGAGAAGTACCATAATCTGTTGCCCAAGCCCATCCGATGGTAAATTTGTGATAGCGCAACATATCAAGCACACCCACTGTAGGAATGGCTACCTGAAATAGGTCAGGACGCTGCGTAATCATGGCGCCAATCAACAAACCACCATTGGAGCGGCCATGAACGGCGAGTTTTGATGATTTGGTATAAGCATTAGCGATAAGAAACTCGGCAGCAGCAATAAAATCATTAAACACATTCTGTTTGTTGAGGATAGTTCCGGCCTTGTGCCAGTCTTCACCATATTCACCGCCACCACGAATATTTGCGACGGCGTAGATGCCTCCTTTTTCGAGGAAAGCCATGCGCTCGACCTTGAAAGCAGGCGTTACACTGATATTGAATCCCCCGTATCCGTATAGGAAACATGGATTATTTCCATCTTTCACGATACCTTTTTTATAAATCAGGAACATAGGAATTTTGGTTCCGTCGGCAGATGGATAAAAAACCTGCTCAGTGACAAAATCATCCGGATTAAAATTCAATTTTGACTTACGAAAAAGATCCTGATTGCCATTTGAAAAATGGTAGCGATACACTTCAGAGGGCCTGGTAAAAGAGGTGATCGAATAAAAGAAGAAATCCAGGGAGTCATGAGCAGAAATATTATCTACCATGCCAATAAAAGGCAGGTTTACCTCAGAAATTTTCGCACCTGTTTCAAGGAAAATACTGATACGGCTACTAACATCCTTGAGATATTTTGCGATGAACCTTGCACCGGCTTTATCAACAGATTCGAGCAAATCGGCTGATTGGGGAATCACATCTCTCCATGCATTCTTTGCAGGTTGTTCGAGATTCACTGCAATAAGCCGGTAGCGCGGTGCGTCATCATTCGTCAGAATATAGAGCGTTGATCCTGAGTTTCCGATAACGGAATAATCGTGTTCAAAATCAGGTACGATAGTGATAAAAGAGGAAGAGGGAGAACTCAGGTCTTTAACCATAAGGTTATTGCCGGAGGTGCTTTCACTTGAGGTAATGATGAGAAAGCGTTCGTCATCAGTAACGGAGGCAGAAACAGTCCGCAGTGGATGTGAGGGATCTTCATAAACCAGCTGGTCCTTAATTTGCTTATCACCGATGCGATGATAGAACACCCTGTGGTTTTGATTTTTTCCGGAAAGTTCTTTTCCTTCTTCGGGAGCAGGATATGCAGAATAGAAGAATCCTCTGTCTTTAAAAGCAATAGAGGAGAATTTAACCCATTTAATGACGTCACCCAGTTTTTGATCACCACGGGTAGGTTTTACGTAGATTTCGTTCCAATCAGACCCGGCCCTGCTGAGGCTGTAGGCGAAATAACCGGCATCTTTAGAAAATGAAATTCCGGATAGCGACACCGTACCATCGGCAGAAAGGGAATTAGGGTCAAGAAGTACCTTAGGCTCAGATTCCAGCGACTCCTGATAGTAGAGTACATTATGATTTTGGCTTCCTTCGTTTTTATAAAAGAAAAACCACTTACCCTTTTTGAAGGGTGCTGAGTGTCTTGGGAAATCCCAAAGGTCTCTTAGTCTGCTTTTAATCTTTTCCCTGTAAGGAATTTGTGCCAGGTAAGAAAAAGTGAGTTTGTTTTGGCGGCTTACCCAATCGGCAGTTTCGGCTGAGCGGTCGTCTTCAAGCCAACGATATGGGTCGCTGACACGGGTGCCGAAGTAAACGTCATTTACCTCATCTTTTCTGGTTGGAGGATATTTCATTGGCTCAGACTGGCTGAATGCGGCATGAAATGCAAGCAAAAATGCCGAAATTAAGATGGCTTTAAGAGGCATAATTCGGGCCTTGTATGTACATTTGTTTTCACGGCAAACCTACAAAATGAAACACTTGGTCCGGCTATTTTCTGCCATACTCCTGCTGAGCGCTTGTGGTCAGCACAGAGAACCAACAACGACCCAAACAGAAGATTCAGCCTTTTTTCGGTTCGAAAACCGATTTATTGAAGCGCTATGGAAGCAGTTCCCCGGCTGGGCATCGGGCTCCGGCCGTCATGAGTTTGACTCCATACTCAGCATTCCCGATTCCGCCTCGCGGCAATCAACCATCCACTTTTGTAATGTTTGGCTAGACAGTTTGCAGGTGATAGACGCCAAACGACTCAGCAGCAACATGCAAATGGATTATGAAATGATAAAAGCGCAGCTTGAGTCACAGATCTGGTATACGGAAACTTTCAGGAGCTGGGAATGGAATCCTTCAGAATACAATTTGGGTGGAATTTTTGGCGAGATCCTCAACAACAAGCAAGTGCCACTCGATCAAAGGTTGAGAAATCTTATAAACAAAGCTGCGCGTGGAAAAGCCTACTATGCGGCTGCCATAAAAAATTTAAAAAATTCAACACCGGAGCATACCGATCTTGCAGTTGTACAAAACAGGGGCGCCAAAGTCGTTTTTAATAACGACATACCACAAGCTGCTGACAGTTCCGGGCTCCGTGATGAAGAAAAGAAACTGCTCAAAAAGAGATGTGCAGAGATCACAACAGCCATAGATGAATATTTGACCTGGCTAAGCCGCAAGGATTTTTCAACCAGGCACTCTTTCAGGATTGGAAAGGAATTGTACGCTGCAAAATTCAAACATGACATCCAGAGCGGCATGAGTGCAGAAGAATTATATGAAGCCGCTTTGAGCAGGAAGCGATTGCTGCATCACAGAATGGATTCACTCAGCAGACTTCTTTATCCAAAATATCTGGCCGGAAAAGAATTGCCCAAAGACACCCTCCAGCTCATAGCCGATGTCATCAATAAAATATCTGCAAACCATGTGCATCGGGATTCTTTTC
>JBIIMV010000191.1:0-4195 GCA_044337805.1 Bacteroidia bacterium | reverse complement strand
CTTGTAGCTCCAGTTTGTACTTTTTTCCCTTGATGCTGATTTTCCCTTTTTGCGTTTCACTGGTCTTTTCTTTTTTATTCTCTGTAGTAATCGTGAAGTCTGCTACAAGGGTAGTGTAGGTCTTTGTTTTGGCAGAAAGATCGTCGAGTATTTTTTTGGCTCTGGGGTCGTTTTGCTCTGCTGCGAAGGCCATCAGAAAGAGGGCGGTTATGATGCTAAGGAGGGGTTTCATTCTCGGTTTCTTGTGTTTTGACTCCCGTGTGGTCGGGTGGTTTAAAGGGAATTCAAAAACTGTTCCAAACTGGCTTCATCAGGAATGAGAACCTGTCTGGCCTTGCTTCCTTCAAAAGGACCAACCACACCTGCAGCTTCAAGCTGGTCTATGATTCGGCCGGCTCTGTTATATCCCAGTTTGAGTTTTCTCTGAATCAATGAGGTGCTTCCCTGCTGGTGTTGTACGATAATACGTGCCGCATCATTAAAAAATGCATCGCGTTCAGATGGGTCAAATGCTTCTTTCTCCCCTTCCTCGTCTTCACCATGGAATTCCGGCAGCATGAAGGCATTGGGATATGCTCTTTGCGCTCCAATAAACTCAGCCATCTTCTCCACTTCTGGTGTGTCAACAAAGGCACACTGAATCCTGATCAGGTCGTTACCGGTGCTTAATAGCATATCGCCCCGTCCGATAAGTTGCTCTGCGCCTCCTGCATCTAAAATGGTCCTGCTATCAATTTTAGCAGAAACGCGGAAGGCAATACGCGCCGGGAAATTGGCTTTGATGGTTCCGGTAATAATATTTACTGAGGGTCGCTGTGTGGCAATAATCAGGTGTATGCCAATGGCCCTGGCTAACTGCGCAAGCCTTGCAATTGGCATTTCTACTTCTTTTCCCGCTGTCATGATAAGATCTGCAAACTCATCAATCACCACCACGATATAGGGCATGAAATGATGGCCTTCCAGAGGATTAAGTCTGCGGGAAATGAATTTTGTATTGTATTCCTTCAGATTTTTTACCTGTGCATTTTTCAAAAGTTCATAGCGTGTATCCATAAGAATACACAATGAGTTTAACGTATGTATGACTTTCTTGGTATCGGTAATAATGGCATCTTCTGAATTAGGCAGCTTTGCCAAAAAATGCCTCTCTATGGTGTTGAAGAGTGTAAGCTCTACTTTTTTCGGGTCAACCAACACAAACTTTATCTGCGAAGGATGCTTCTTGAAAAGCAATGATACCAGTATCGCGTTTAGTCCGACTGATTTTCCCTGACCTGTTGCACCCGCCATTAACAGGTGAGGCATCTTTGCCAAATCTGCCACAAAGGTTTCGTTGCTGATGGTTTTTCCTAAAGCAACCGGAAGGTCGAAAGGGGTGTTCTGAAATTTATCAGACTCTATGACACTGCGCATGCTTACCAGCTCAGGCTTCTGGTTGGGTACCTCTATACCTATGGTGCCCTTTCCCGGAATTGGCGCAATAATACGTATGCCAAGTGCTGCAATGCTTAGTGCTATATCATCCTCCAGATTTTTGATTTTCGAAATCCTGACACCGGGAGCCGGAACAATTTCATAAAGAGTAACCGATGGACCTATCGTCGCTTTAATCTTATCAATTTCTATATTATAATTCTTTAGTGTTTCAACAATGCGTTCTTTGTTTTGCTGAAGTTCTTCGTTATTAATGGTTATGGTATCACTGCCTCGTTTCTCAAGCAACTCGATCGGAGGATGCTGGTAGCCGGCAAGATCCAGCTTCGGGTCGTAATCTCCTTCTGCATGCGGAAGGCCCGACTCTTCATCATGCACCACAACGCCCGACGAGGTTTCAACAGGCGCGGTTTCAACAATTAAATCCAGATCGTCTGTTTTGCTTTTAAGGGTAAAGGTGGCCGGCGCTGCCTCAGGTTCTGCCGGTGCCTCTATTTCTGCTTCTTGGTCTGCCTTTGTTTCTGTGGTTACTGTCTTAATCTCAAGATCCAGAACTTTTGGTTCTTCAGTTTGATGCAGCATGGATGTTTTATCCGGCCCGGGGAGGGGTTCATTCCAGTCACGGAATTTCTTTCTGCTCTTTTTTTCTTTGTTGTCGTTTTCGGTAAGCAGGGCATTGTCTTCCGTAACGGCAGGATTTTCATCAGCCGGCACTTCGGTTACCGCAGGTGTTGCCGTTTTTTTTCTGATACTGAATAAAAGAAATACCGACATCATTGCCAGCAAAAGCAGTGGCGCTCCCGCTGCACCCAGCCAACCACGAAACCAGAGATTGGCCTGAAAACCAAATGTTCCTCCAAGGAAAAGCCATTCACCATGAAAGAGATAGCCTAACAATACGCTGGTCCAGGCCATTACGAAGATTCCGCTCCCTGTTACTTTTTTAATCGGAATATTCAGGTGATTAAAAGTGGTCCTGAGTCCCCAGAAGAACAATAAAAAAGGAAGAATGGCAGTTGAAAGCCCGAAGCCCCTGTAAATAAGAAAATGCGAAATGATGGCACCGGTTTTCCCCATCCAGTTCTCAACCATCAGCTCCTGGTTGGCAAATAGGGCTGACCAAGAGCCCGCAACCTTGTCCTGATCGGCACGCCATGTGAACAGGTAAGAAAACATGGCCGTAAGGGAAACGATACACAGCAGCATGGTCAGGATTCCCGCACTACGGCGGTACCTCTGATCCTCAATAATGGTCCTGAGCCGGGAGAGAAAACCGTTCACGGCGGGTTTTTCCTGCCCTGCCGTTTCCGCAATCGGCTCCATTATTTCTTCTTCTGCTTTTTTTTTGCGCTCTGCCATTGATACCTTAACGCTTAATCTACAAATTTAGTGGAAGCGCATGTGGCTCAGGCGAAACTCTCAGAGAAGTGTTAACAAGGATTTCAACACTCAGAAATTCGGCTTTAGCAGATATTTTGAGTAGAAATTTTCAATTTCTTTCACCGCCTCATCTGCAGTGTCAACAAGTCTTATCAGGTTAAGGTCTTCCGGATTTACATACTGATCTTTCTCCAGTAAGGTCTTTTTTATCCATTCAAACAGGCCCGACCAGTAATCCATTCCTACCAGAATGATCGGAAAGGCTGCAATCTTGCGTGTCTGTATAAGGGTCATGGCCTCAAAGAGCTCATCCATCGTCCCGAAACCTCCGGGTAACACCACAAACCCCTGGGCGTATTTCATAAACATCACCTTTCTGACGAAAAAGTAATCGAAGTTGATGAGCTTGTCAGGGTCAATATATGGGTTGCTGTATTGCTCGTGCGGTAACTCAATGTTCAGCCCCACACTTTTTCCTCCGCCACGGTTGGCTCCCTTATTGCCGGCTTCCATGATGCCGGGGCCGCCTCCTGTGATAATGCCATATCCCTTCTGGGTGAGTTTGAATGCAATATCTTCAGCAAGGTTATAAAAGTGGGTTCCGGATTTTGTTCTGGCCGACCCGAAGATGGAAACACAAGGTCCTATTTTCCCAAGTTTCTCAAAGGCTTCAACGAACTCGGCCATTATTTTAAAAATCTGCCAGGAGTCCTGTACCTTAATTTCGTTCCAGTCTTTGTTCTTAAAGGCTCTTCTTATCCTTTCATCATCACTTGATCGCATGTTTCTTTTGTTTTTTATTTAGTTCCATTTCTTTTCTAAGGTAAACGCCGGTATGGCTCTTCTTCTCCTTCATCAGCTCTTCCGGTGTTCCGGCAAAAACAATGTTTCCACCTGCTGTGCCGCCTTCCGGACCAAGGTCTATGACATGGTCTGCCACTTTTATAATATCGAGGTTGTGTTCAATGATGACCACCGTGTTGCCATTGTCAACCAGTTTTTGAACCACCTCAAGAAATATCCTTATGTCTTCGAAATGAAGTCCTGTACTGGGCTCGTCAAGAATATAAATGGTAGACCCTGTATCTTTCTTTGCCAGCTCTGCAGACAGTTTTATCCGCTGTGCCTCCCCGCCACTGAGCGTAACAGACGATTGCCCGAGTGTAAGATATCCAAGTCCGACATCCTGCATGGTTCTGATTTTGTGCAGAATAGAAGGGATGCCTGAAAAGAACTCCACCGCATCTTCTATGGTCATATTCAGAACGTCGCTGATGGATTTTCCCTTGTATCTGACTTCCAGTGTCTCACGGTTGTACCTGCGGCCGTTGCATTCCGGACAAAGTACATAAACATCGGGGAGGAAGTTCATCTCTAT
>JBIIMV010000255.1:0-3533 GCA_044337805.1 Bacteroidia bacterium | reverse complement strand
ATTCCTCCGCCCTGACAATGTTCGCAGCGGCCTCCTTTTACGTTGAAAGAAAAACGTCCGGGTTTGTAACCTCGGATTTTGGCTTCAGGCAACTCGGAAAATAAGGTCCTGATATCGCCAAAAACATTGGTGTAGGTGGCTGGATTTGAACGTGGGGTACGGCCAATCGGCAACTGGTCTATTTCAATTACCTTGTCAATGTGTTCAAGTCCTTTTACTGAACCATACGGCAGCGGCTGTCTGTATGAGCGATAAAAATGTCTGTTGAGGATGGGGTAGAGGGTTTCAGTGATAAGTGATGACTTGCCGCTTCCTGATACACCTGTTATGCAGATGAGGCAGCCAAGCGGAAATTTCACATCCAGATTCCTGAGGTTGTGTCCGTGGGCATTCTTTATTTCCAAAAATTTGCCGTTCCCTTTTCTTCTTACTCCGGGCATGGGGATGCTTTTCTCGCCATTCAGATATTGTGCGGTAAGTGAATGGGAGTTGAGCATCTCGCGCGGATTTCCCTGGGCAACGATGCGGCCTCCGTGTATTCCGGCTCCCGGACCAATATCAAGAACATGGTCTGCGGCCTCTATCATTTCACGGTCGTGTTCAACTACAAAAACAGAGTTTCCCAAATCACGCAAATCTTTGAGTGCCTCAATTAATCTGGTGTTGTCGCGCTGATGCAGGCCAATTGAAGGTTCATCAAGGATGTACAACACACCAACAAGTTGTGAGCCCAATTGTGTAGCCAGCCTGATGCGCTGCGCCTCACCGCCGGATAGGCTCTGTGCGCTGCGGTTGAGATCAAGGTAGTCCAGCCCGACATCCAGCAAAAACTGTAATCTTGAGTTTATCTCTTTGAGCACCTCAGTGGCAATGGCTTTCTGTCTGGCATTGAGCCTTGAGCTTAATCCGGAAAACCATGCATGTAGGTCTCTGATATTCATCTGTGACAGCCGACTGATATTTTCTCCGCCAATTTTGAAGTATAGCGATTCTTTTTTCAGTCTTGCTCCCTCGCACTTCGGGCATTCTACAACGTTCATGAAACTATCGGCCCAGCGTTCCACTGTTTTGGAATTTAACTCCTCCTGCTGACGCGTGATATAATTGACAATGCCTTCAAACGAAACGGAATAGTGCGACTGACTGTCCCGACCTTTGATTTTGATAAGCTCATTACTGCCATATAGCAAAACGCTCAATCCTTCTTCCGGAAGATCTTCTATGGCGGTGTCTATGGTGAAGCCATGGCGCTGGCCTATGGCTTGTATCTGTTCGAAAAGCTGATTCTGCCTGAATTCCCCAATGGCTGCAATAGCGCCTTTGCGAATGGTGGATTTGAAATTCGGAATCAGCTTATTAATATCAAGCTCTGAAATTCGACCAAGTCCGTTGCACTCAGGGCAGGCGCCAAAGGGTGAGTTAAAGGAGAACAGGTTGGGCGCGGGATCATCATAGGAAATTCCGGTACTTGGACACATCAGTGAGCGTGAGAAATACCGGAGGGTGTCTTTTTCGTTCTCGAGCACGGCCACGGTACCCTTGCCCATTTTCATGGCAGCTTTTAGAGACTCTTTCAGTCGTCCCGGATTTTCAATGTCAACCGTGATGCGGTCTATGACGATTTCAATCGTGTGCACCTTAAACCTCTCAAGCTGCATGCGCGCTTTGAGCTCTGTTACCACACCGTCAATTCTTGCACGCAGATAACCCTGTTTGATCACCTGCTCAAAAAGTTCACGGTAATGCCCCTTTCGACCTCTCACGACAGGCGCCAGTACCATTACTTTCTTATCGGAATAATCGCGGTGTATGAGATTCAGAATTTGCTCGTCGTTGTAACGAACCATCTCTTCTCCCGTCAAATATGAATAAGCGGTTCCGGCGCGCGCAAAGAGCAGGCGCATAAAGTCGTAAATCTCGGTGATGGTGCCAACAGTTGAGCGCGGATTCTTTCCGGTGGTTTTTTGTTCGATGCTGATAACAGGACTCAACCCGTTTATCTGGTCTACGTCGGGCCGTTCCATGCTCCCCATGAACTGTCGGGCATAGGCAGAGAAACTCTCCATGTATCGTCTTTGCCCTTCCGCAAAAATAGTGTCGAAGGCAAGTGAGCTCTTGCCACTTCCGCTTAGACCCGTGAATACCACAAGTTTTTCGCGTGGTATGTTTACATTGAGATTCTTGAGGTTGTGTTCCCTGGCACCAAATATTTCAACATGCCCACCTTCGGCAATAAAAGCGCCTTTTTTAGTTTTCTGCATCAGCCAGTGTGTCGCTATTCCGGGGGGCGACCTTATCTTTTGATTCGTACTTGGGCAGGTCGCTCAGCCCGAATAGTTCAGGTTCATTTTCCAGTCCTTCTGTTTTGGCAAACGCAGGATCAGGTAGTAAAACAAAATAGCATTGGCCCGGGTCGCAAGACAGACTTGTTTTGCGAATCCAGGGATTAAGCAGTTTGAGCACTCTGAAAGGAACACCTTTTTGCTGTGCGAACTGTGCCATATCAACATGCTCTGTATCAATTCTTATTTCGTAAGTAGGAATCTCGGGATATAAATCTTTTTTTCTCAATCTGAAACCATAGTCGGCCGGTTTCTTGTGAATGGCTTTTATGGCCAGTATGCGATACAGGTATCTGCCTGTTTCTTCGTTGAGATCAAGGTCGTAATAGCTCAAAGCTTGTTGGACCTTCAGCTGCTCGGCAATACCGCCCATTCCCAGGTTGAAGGAAGCTGCAGCGAGCGTCCACGTACCAAGTTGTTTTTTTGCATCGAGAAAGTACCTGCAGGCTGCTCGGGTGGATTTTTCAACGTGGAAACGTTCATCCACCTGATCATTCACCTCCAGCCCGTACTGCTCGGCTGTGGGTTCTACAAATTGCCAGAATCCTCCTGCGCCTCTACTGGAGGTTTCATGCGTGAACCCGCTTTCAATTAATGCAATGTATTTAAAATCATCCGGTATGCCGTATTTTTTTAAAATTGGTTCTATCACAGGCAGCCAACGGTTTGCACGCTTTAACATAAGCATGGTACTGGCCGGCCAGTAGGTAAAAAACATAAACTCTCTTTCAAGGTTTTCTTTTACATCCAGCCGCTTTAGAGGCACCCGCTCGTTTCCAAAGGCGAGGTCAATAGGCACAGGAACGGAGAAAACCTGCTGCTCTTCAAGAAACCGCTTCCTGAGTTCTAAATCTCCGGATGGACGAGTGCTGAAGATAAAAAGCTCCAGCGCAATGGTGCAGGTAACAATAGCCAAGCCGCCCCAGAAAGCTTTACTGAAAAAATCCTTGCTCATGAATCCTTCCTGTTTTTGATTACGGGCCGGTTAACGTGCGTACTGATAAAGAGCAGGGCGAAGAAGAAAAGAATGTACGCGGTGAAAAATACCGTATGGAATGTTTTCCAACTCTTTACTGAGAGGAAATAAAGGGTGATAAGGCAGGAAAGAAAGGAAATTGCGGAGAGAATGATGGCTACCTGGCGATCGCTGAATCCGGCATAGCTGAGGTGATGTGTGGTATGGTCTTTTCC
>JBIIMV010000043.1:0-7793 GCA_044337805.1 Bacteroidia bacterium | reverse complement strand
TGGATTATCGTTTGGTTAATTTCGCTAATACCCTGCCCTACCATTTCAAAATTAATAAACGCTCAAAGCATATTCTTCGGGAGTCTCTAAGAGACGTCTTACCGGAGATGATTTATAAACGACAGGATAAAATAGGCTTTGCAGTTCCTGTAAAACAACTAGCATCACCTCGGCTTTACTCAGAAGTTAAAGAACGATTAAAGAATACAGAATTCCCCGGATTCGACTTTACTAATTTCGAGAAAGAATATTCTGATAACGAAAAAATGGATTGGAGATACTGGAAAGTAGCGTCCCTTATATTATGGAAACAAGTATCTAATAGCTACCGAAGTAACAATAAAATAAATATAAGCGTTCCTCAGGATTAAGGATGACGATACTGGTTGTCATAATGGCGGCTTTGGCGATTTTACCGTCAATCAAATGGTTTTCCAGGTATTTTTCAGAGATATTTTGGGTTTCATTTGTTCTTTACTTCAATCCGGCGGGGTTATTCTCAGGATTTTCAGACGGAAATATCATTTCAAAAATAAAGTATTTTGATTTGCTATTTGTATTTATGATGCTATCATGGTATTTATCCGGATATTGGAGAAAACAGATCCGAATCAACTCCGCCATCTTCAGGTTTTTTAGTTACTTGATAGGTTTTTTCATTTTTTATGTCGTACTCGTTTATGGCTTCATGGTACCCGGATACTATGGATATAGTAATATGGGAATGTTTATACAAAAGCACAGACAATATATTTACTCACTTCCGGTGTTTATCTCGGTTTATCAGTTTGCATGCCATAATCTAAATGGGCTTACAAAACCTATTTTATATATTTCACTTATAACCATGTCGGCATATTTCATTAGCGTTATCACGGGCCTTGAACTAATACCGGTGATGACATGGTCAAGATTTGGCGAAAACGACCGGATTGCACCAGTAAGTTATGGGCTCGCTAAGTGGTTTATTGCCATGGGCTTTTTTGCGGTTTTTACCGGACTGCCCAACCGGAATAAAATTATAGTCTATACCTTACTAAATATGTTATTGATGATACTTGCAATGACCCTAACACTAACGCGCAGGGAATATGCTGAAATGATTTTTGCGCTATTGTTCTCAGCAACAGTTTCACATTTTGTGTCACCGGGTTTTGCCTTAAGCGGCTTACGAAAGGTTGCAATGATTCTTGTCGTATTCGTTGGCTTTTTATTTCTTTTCTTTCCTCAACACATCGGTTTTTCAATGCAACTGACAGAGGAGTTGGGTTCAATGGCTGTTCCGGGGGAAAACTCAGAAGAAGCTGACTACAGGATTACCGGAGGAGGTGACCTGCTAATTGTAAAAGAAATAATTAGCCAAAACCCATTGTTTGGAATTGGTTACTATCCGGCCCAGTGGGATCAAGTGGTGGAAATGAAAAAATCAGGAATCTTACTCGGGCTCGCTCTTGATGCATCGAGTGAAGTACCCATCTTCGGCGCCATAATGCGACTGGGATTGGTAGGCTTACTGCTACCTTTAGTCATAAATATTGCAGTCATCATTTTATCTATCAATTGCCTTTTATTCGCAAAAAAAAATATAGGCTACCTGAGAGTAAACTATATGGAACTATTGCTTTATCTCAATATCATTTACAACATCATTTCCATGTTTACGATTGATATCTATGCCTTATTTCTCGAATATTATTCACCCGTTCCCTTCGCATTTTTTTCAGCTTCAATCGCTTTGCTAATTGCAATAAGAACAAGATTACAAGTAAGAATGGATCGTGCCCCGGACACAAGATAAATGAATAAGAATAGAATGAAATATCGCGCATTACATCTATGGCATTTGTTTCAATATCCAGAAAAAAGCCCTGGACGGATACCCGAAGCCAAATATTCCAACATCGAATGTCTACCATTTAACTATTTACTAAAGTCAGACTATCACATTTTCGAAAAACGGATAAATGATTAATCGTAAACTGAACCGGAAATTTTAAATGAAAAACTACGCATTTCTGTTGCTTTCGAATACAGTATTCGGCGGAGCCCAACGTCGCTTCATTCATCTTTTTCAGTATCTCAAAAAACAATATCCCGATAAAGGCATCTTCATCATGACCCCTGCCATGAAAAAGGAGATGAAAACCCTTTATGGCGACGAGGCAATCAGAGATGTAGTTACCGTAGGAAAAATTATAGAAACAGGATCAATAAATAAAAACAAAACAGAAAATTCCGGAGAAAGCGGAAAAACAAAACGTACAGGGTTTTTGAAAAATAACTTCTTGTACAAATGGTATTATTTCCGGAAAACGAGAAAGGCGCAGAGAGCATTATTTGAAGAAATAAATGTTCTTACGAACAAACATCAAATTGAATCATTCCTGGCTATCTATACAGGAATACTTCCGCTTTATTTTTATTTCAACTCAGGAAAACCAAGACCAAAAATAATATTTGTAAACATGGATAGTTGGTTTTCACACCTGTCTGTAAATCCAAAAAAGGACTGGTTCAAACAATATGATTTATTTAACAGAGCCCATATTGAATCAGACCGGATAGATATCCTGAGTCCGTTTATTCTGGAAGGCCTAAGAAAACGAAACATAAAAATTAACGAAACACTTTGCAGTATTACACCATGCTCATTCACTGACTACTCACGCTGCAAAATTTCAGAGAAAAAAAATATCGACTTCATTTTTGCATCAAGGCTGGAGGCCGATAAAAATCCATTAATGTATATTGAAGCGTCGGCTAAATTGGCGAAATCATATCCTCACAGTAAATTTATTATAGCCGGTGATGGTCGACAAAGTATCCAGATAAAGACAAGATTATCAGAACTCGGTATTCCGAATATTATATATATGGGCTTTGTGCCACATATTACAGAATTGATGAGCGAAACATCCGTCTTTGTAAGCCTTCAAAAAGAAAACAACTATCCAAGCCAGGCCGTATTAGAAGCAATGGCTTGCGGTAATGCCATTATTGCTACAAATGTAGGCGACACACATTTATTCGTGAATGAGAAAACAGGATGGCTTATTCCAAATGGTACGGAAGCATTGACAAATACCATGAAACATTGTCTTGAAAACCCAGAAGAGATCAAGAGCAAGGGGGCCTATGCCGCCGTGTACGTTCGTGATAATTTTTCTATTGAAAGAGCAGCTGCATACTACCAAAAAATACTTAATGATGAAGAGTAAAGAACACAATTCGTCTAAGCAGGGGCAGAACTTTGTATTTTGGTGTGGGAACAATAATGATCAAAATTGCGTAATAAAGAATACCAGAACAAATTACAGGCTCCTATGAAAATTGCTATTTGCCTTGTATTTTTCGAAGACATGACGCACCTGGAGCGTTTAGCAAAATCCCTGAATGCATTAAAGCATCCTGACTTTAAAATATACTTTCTTGACAACAATCCGGGGAAAAAGCACCGGGAAAGATTTCAAATACTCCTTCCTCAATCAATGGAAATAACCTGCACCGAAAATCTCGGATACGCAGGAGGGAATAACCGAATTATAAGTCAAATTCAACATGAGGACTATGATGCATTCTGGATCCTTAATCCCGATATGGCCCCTGAGCCGGATAGCTTAACGGAACTTGCCACATATATGGAGACTGACAAACAGATCTTTGCTGCCGGTCCTGTAATATGTCTTGGAGAAACTACAGATGATCCTGTGATTCAGCTTGCAGGAGTAAAACAAGATTTCTTCTCACAGAAAAAAATTCACCTCCATGCAGGAAAAAAACTCAAGCAATTAGAAATTAAAATTCCTTTTTTCACAGACTCACTTAACGGAGGAGCTTTATTGGTGAGAGCAGAAATGAGTAAAGACAAAGCACTGTTTGAAGAGAAATACTTCATGTACAACGATGAGACAGATTTGCTCTACAGAATAAGGCTTGCAAAAAAGCTGGCATGCGTGGTGCCGGCAGCAGTAGTCTTTCACCATCACGACTGGTCAAAAGGAAACCGAAAGGGATATTTCAGAATGTATTACTACATGATGAGAAACAAGTTCCTCTTCTGGAGAAAATACAATATGTACTGGCCCCTATTTTCAGGATTAATGAAAGAAATAATATTATTCCCTGTCATTTTCTCATTCTGTCGGCGAACAGCCGGCAGAAGACTGGTACTTTATTATTACAAAGGCATTTTGGACGGACTGATGAATAAGTCAGGGAAAGCAACATTCGAATTCATTTAAAGTGAAATACCTGATATACATAAACGCCGAGGTCGGTTCAGTATTTCGTTCGCAAGTAGCTGAATTACTTTTCTATTATGAACGGAACAATATTTTCAGAGGTATATACCTTTTGTGCGGAGTGAGAAATAATAATGAAAAAGAAAAGGTATCAGATATTTTTAAGAACAGCAGCATCAAAATAATTTTCTTCAAGACCTACCCGAATTATTTCATTTTCAATAAGCATCAATCTAATGAACTTCGTCATAAACTTAAGCAGGTAAGTGCCCCCGCAGATTACACCCTAATTCATATACGCGGCGAGTTGCTTAGCATGCATTGTATTTCAGGAATTAAGTCACAATTTGGTTCTCTCAGACAAACCCTTGTTGATATTCGGGGAGCCGGATGGGAAGAAACACTGGAGTTTCAGGGTGGAAATACCTTTAAAAACCGAATTAAACTCATCAACTACAAACACGCATTCAAATCGTTAAAACAATTTGGGGCTATTTCAGCTGTAAGCAAATCTCTCAAACATTACATTACTGCAAGAGCACCCGGCATTAGTTCCCCAATCCATGTGGTGCCCTGTCTGGTTTCATCCTCTATGAAATACGATGCGTCAAAACGAAAAAATATCAGAGAAAAACTCAATCTTGGAGAAAAAGAAAAAGTACTGATTTTTTCAAGTGGAGGAAACGCAGCATGGCAACAGATGAAAGACCTTGCTCAAATTGTTTCAAAAAAATGGACGATCATCAATCTTTCTCCTACGCCAATGAAGCAAGAAGGCATCCTGAATGATTTTGTAAGTCACGAAAAAGTTAGCGACTACCTTTCGGCCGCCGATGCAGCGGTCATTTTCAGGGCAAAAAGCATAGTGAACAAAGTGGCATGTCCGGTAAAATTCTGCGAGTACCTTTGTTCAGGCCTCCCTGTGGTTGCTGACTCACAAGTAGATATGATTTCAGAATATATTGAGCGAACGGGGCACGGAGTTGTTCTTGAAAAAGCTTCCGGAATTCATCACTTGGCCGAATCAATGATTTTCCCTGACAAACGGAATGAAATTCAAGACGAAGCCATTTCTGTTTTTGGTATTAAAAACGTGGCAGCAAATTATCTTGATATTTACAAAGGACTGATATGAAGATAAAAATCGTCTGCAGCGGAAACACCCCGGATTTCGACTTCAAAAAGCATCAGGCTTTCATTTATGATCAGGTGGAGGCAGTTAAAAACCTCGATACCGAAATAAAATTCGATTATTTCTTCATCAGTGGGAAGGGCTGGAAAGGTTATCTGAGTGAGTTCAAAAGATTAAAAAGAGAAATTAATCAACATCCCTGTGACATCATTCATGCTCATTTCGGATTAGCCTGCTTTCTTGCCTCACTTCAAAGAAGAGTTCCCGTGGTATCTACCTTTCACGGATCGGATATCAATCACCGCGTTGTAAGATGGCTTTCCGGCATTGCCTCCATGCTTTCCTCTGCCTCGGTATTTGTAAGTAAAAAACTAATGGAGAAGGCTCTGGTTGCAAAAAACCCCTTTATCATTCCATGCGGTGTTGACCTTTCCCTTTTCAAACCTATAGACAAAGACACCTGCAGAAAAACACTGAAACTTGAAAAAAATAAAAAGTATCTGCTGTTTTCATCGGCCTTCACTAACCCGGTAAAAAACTATCAACTATTAAAAACAGCCTTGGAAAATTGGGGAGATTCACCACCTGAAGTTCTAGAGTTATGGAACAGGTCAAGGGAAGAGGTTCCACTTTGGATGAATGCAGCAGATATTTGCGTGCTCACGTCCATTTCTGAAGGGTCTCCACAATTCATCAAAGAGTCTCTGGCATGCAACCGCCCGGTTATTGCTACCGATGTGGGCGATATTTCTGAAGTATTTCAAGGCGTGGATAACGCAATAATTGTTAATTTCGAAGCCCCCAGCGTCCAGACTGCCATAAGGAAACTCTTGCCTGAAAATAAGTCCAACGGACGTAGCAAAATGACACATTTCGATCACCTCCAGACCGCCCGGAAAATTATTGCTGTCTACAAAAGCCTCAAGCAATCATGATGGAATGTAAAAAAGGCATATGGAATTCATCAGTTCCGGGCTTCTCTCTCGATAACAACGGAATCTGTAACTACGCCCGAATTCAACAAAGAATGATGGCTGACTTTCCAGTCGGCGACCAGGGTGCAGAAAAGTGGCAATCCATTCTCAAACAAATAAAATCAACAGGCGCCGGAAAACGATACGATTGCATCATTGGCGTCTCAGGTGGTACTGACAGCTCTTATCTTCTTCACCTTGCCTCATCCTGGGGCCTCAGGCCACTTGCCATTAATCTTGATAATGGATGGAGTTCAGACATTGCAGTCAAAAACATTAAAACAATGACCTCCCGCCTCAATATCGACCTCGAAACATACGTGATAGATTATGAGGAGATGAAAGATATCCTAAGAGCCTACATGCGGGCCGGGCTTCCATGGATTGATAATCCCACAGACCAGGCCATTCAGGCCATACTTTACAAATATGCCAGAAGAGAAGGTATAAAAACCATACTTATTGGCACCGACTTCCGCTCCGAAGGCAAACAACCAACAGAATGGACCTACGGGGATTACAGACAACTGAAACACATACACAAAAAGTATGGTACAGGAAAACGTAAAACCTACCCGGAAAATAATCTCTGGAAAATATTCTATTCAGGATATATCCGCAAAATAAAAATCTACTCTCCTTTCTACTATACAGCATACAAAAAAAAGGAAGCCCGCGAGTTTCTTGAAAAGAACTATGCCTGGGAATATTATGGTGAACATCATCACGAGAACCTGTTTACAAAATGGGTCATCGGTTACTGGATGTTTGAAAAATTTGGTATCGACAAAAGGCTCATAACCTATTCTGCGCAAATCCTGAACGGCGCTATCTCACGTGAGGAAGCGTTAAGAATCTGCAGCAACAAACCATATAAAAAAGAAAATATAGAAAATGAAACCTCATTTATTATTAAGAAGCTGGATGTTACAAAAGAGGAATTCGAAAAAATATGGAAATCAGAAAACCACAGCTTCGCTGATTATCCGTCATGGTACTATGTTATCAGAAAATTTGCTTCCCTCATTGGCCCGGTCGCACGATTGATTTTGCCGGTGAAACCAAAGTTGTTTTATGAGCTCGAAGAAAGATAAGCCTCCAACATTTCAAAGATGCACCAGATGTGTGCTCGACACCACCGTAAGAGATATCTGGTTTGATGAAAAAGGTGAATGCAAGTATTGCAAAATACACCATCAACAAGAAATAAATCATCCGCTCGGTAAAGAGATGGATGAATATCTGGCAAAAAAAGTCGAAGAAATTAAGCAACATGGCAAAGGGAAGCCCTATGATTGCCTGGTAGGAGTAAGCGGAGGCCGAGATAGCACCTATACCCTTCTCACCGCTGTAAAACTTGGGCTACGTCCGCTGGCCGTTCATTTTGATAATGGCTGGAACACGGAAATATCAGTAAACAACATTAAAAAAGCCTGCAGCAAACTA
>JBIIMV010000042.1:0-7817 GCA_044337805.1 Bacteroidia bacterium | reverse complement strand
ATAGGCTTTCCAATGCGGCTGATACCTTTGGCGATAACCGGACCAATGGCTGAGCCCTGCGACTGACACAGAGCCTTTGCTGCATCGGTGTTTCCTTTTTTCAGATTATCCCTGAGACTATCAAGAAAACTCTTGTCTACAGCACCGGCTCTTTTGATAAAAAGGAATCTTTCTATCAGAACGTAAATAGAAATGAGAGAGAGCAGGAAAATGGGAATCATGAGGTATCCCCCTTTCATCACAAGTTCAAGCGCGGAGAGTGTATCTTCGGGAGGCGGGGCGCCTGCCGGCAGACTAACAGAACCTTTGGCGGAATCGCCGCCTAATGTCATTTGTAAAATTACGGTGAGCAGCATAGAAAAATCAGTTGGGCGCAAATGGAGATGCTACGAAAGTACCTCATGCTTCATAACCCCAAGGCAGAAAACCTCAGACTTATAAACAAAGGATTGTTAAAGCAGAGTACTGAGTTTTACCGGGGCATTTCTGATGGCATAGCCGTTGCGTCGCCCGCAGAAATGATGGTAGAAGTAGGAAAAGCGAAACTAAGATGGTTCCGTTCAACCAGTTCCATGATATGGAAATTCACCTTTTCCCTGACAGAAGAGTATATATCCCACTCATTGGAATTCACAAAATAGATGATTCTGATATTGAGCGAATAGGTGCCAAATTCATAAAAATGAACATGACATTCATCGGTTGTTTCGGGCTGACTCAGGACATAATCTTTAATATCATCCATGAGTTTTCTGAGTGAGGAAGAAGGTGTGTTGTAAGTAAGCTGAATGAAGAAGCGCACCCTTCTTTGCTCCCTAAGGGTGAGATTATCGAGCTCAGAGTCGACAAGTTTTTTGTTCGGCACCGTTACGAAACTTTTATCTAAAGTTCTGATTCTGGTGCTGCGGAAGCCAATACGTTCTATATGTCCTTCCGTGTTACCAATTTTTATCAGATCGCCGACCTGGAAGGGCTTATCAAAGAAAATAGTAAACGAGCCGAGCAGGTTTTCGAGTGATTCTTTGGCTGCAAGGGCGATGGCGAGGCCTCCGATGCCGAGCCCGGCGATTAACGAAGTGATATCGAGATCAAAGATGGCACCCAGAATGAGGAAGAAAAAAAAGATCACCACCACGACTTTAATACCCTCCTTTAGAAAGGGTACAATCTGATCGTCGGCTTTTGACTCTGTGAGCTTCGCTTTTTCGAGCAAAATGAGCCCAAAGTAATCCACAATCCGCAAGAAGATCCAACAGGTAGAGACTGCCAGGGCCACCAGGAAAGTTTTCTCCATGACCATTCTTATTCCAAAGCGTTCCACCGGGGCGAGTTTCCATTCTGCAGGAAATTCAAGGTGTTGGAACGCAAGGAAGGTGGTGATGAAAAACAGAAATATGGTAAAGGGCTTTTTTAGCAGTGAGAGGAAGTGTTCAAAGCCAACATTTTCATTTTTCTGACGCGGAAAGATTTTAAAGGCAAGAAAAGACATGCCTCTGGCGGCGTAGCGAGAGAGAAGGAAACCTGAGAGAAGAACCCCGGCGGAGATGAGATAATCCAATACGGAATTACCCAGAAATATTTCCTGCGGATCGATATTCATACCAGATGTGAGAGTGCAATTTCAAGAGCCCTGGAGGCAATACCTGTTCTGGCGGGATTCTTGTCATGTACATTCTTCAATGCACGGAAAATGATTTGAGATACATCATCAAAAATCCGTTGGTCTGTGGGGGCATCCGTGGTTTCCATGAGGTAGGCAAAAACCCTGGCCATACCGCAATTGGCGATAAAGTCGGGAATCAAGGAACAATGACTGTCGGCGAACAATCCGGTTGGGCCAAAGAATATTTCAGGATCACGAAAGGGAACGTTCGCTCCGCAGGAAATCACTTCCAGTCCGTTTGCCAGCATTTGTTCAGTCTGTTCTCTGCTCAAAAGGCGAGAAGCCGCAGCGGGCACAAAAACAGAGGCTCCGCAGCTCCAAATTTTCTCGTTTATTTCATCGAAGGGCATTAAGTTGGCCGCCCTTAGTTGGTTACCATCGCGATTCAGGAATAGTGTTGTTACTTCTTCGTGAGAAAGACCATTTTCAGACAAAATCCCTCCATCGCGGTCGATGATGCCTTTAATTTTTACACCATCACGGGAAAGGAACCATCCGGCGGCTGCGCCCACATTACCCCATCCCTGTATCAGGGCTGTTTTACCGGTGAGGTCCCCACCCCAGAGCCCGTAATAGTGCTTCACTGCTTCAGCCACACCATAACCGGTTATCATATCAGACACGGTGATGTTTCTATTTACATCAGGAGAAAATGCGGCTTGGGTAATGCGCAATTTTACACCTGTGCGAAGATGATGAATTTGCCTGCGGCTTTGAACTTCGTCGGAGCCGAAATGACCATTCACCACACCTTGCTGAGGGTGAAGGAGCCCGAGTTCTTCGGTAATTGGAATTACATCATGTATTTCATCAATATTCAGGTCACCACCCGTTCCGTAATAACTTTTAAGCAGGGGCAACACTGCTTTGTACCAACGGCGCAGCACCTCATTTTTCCTGGGGTCGGCAGGGTCAAAGTCGATACCTGATTTTGCACCGCCAATTGGGGGGCCTGCGACGGTAAATTTCACTTCCATGGTTTTTGCCAGGCTTTCAACCTCACGTCTGTCAAGACCTTTGCGCATTCTGGTTCCCCCACCGGCGGCACCACCTCTGAGCGAATTAATTACCGTATATCCCTTCGCGCCGGTTTCAGCGTCGTGCCATTCGAAAATAATTTCGGGGGTTTTATCTTCAAATTTTCTCAGGAGCTCTGTCATTGTTCAAATAATTGGCCCGCAAAATTAGGGTGAAGTTTGGTTTGATGATGGCAAATAGCGTTGATTTAATTCATATTCTGAAAAAAATCATGCTGCTGCGGAAAATGTTTTTTTTGAAGTTTAATAAATTTTGCGCAAAAAAAATTATTATTGCATTAAGGTTCAACCAGATCGTTCCAAAAACAGATGAAAAAGCCTGCCTCAAGAAACTCCTCTGAGCGTGCAAAGTCAGATGATACAAAAAAGAAAAACAAGCTGAAGCCTTTAAAATCAAAGGAGATAAAGCGTTCTTCTAATCTCAGTCATTTCGCAGAAGATGATGATGATGAGCTTTATCCGGGTGCCGTTGAAGAGCACGAAGGCTTTGATGAGCTCGAGATCAATGATGAAGATGATGATGATGATTTCTGATTGTTTCAGAAGTCATGATAATCTTCCCGAGTGCTCTGCAATTTTCGTAAAGAGTTCTTCCGAGTTAAATGGTTTGGCGATATAGTCGTTCATGCCGGCATTAATTACCTGCTCTTTTACTTCAACCATAGCAGCAGCCGTTAACGCGAGGATGGGTACGTTGGAGGACCAGTGAGATCCAATTTTTCTGATGTTGCGGGTTGCTTCAAATCCATCCATTTCGGGCATCTGCAAATCCATCAATATCAGGTCATACTGAGAGATTGTTGCCATCTCAACTGCGATAACACCGTTTTCAGCAAATTCCAGGGCTACGCCCCATTTACTCAGAAACTTCGAGACAATCAGACGATTGATACTGTTATCTTCTACAAGTAGCACCTGCAAACCGTGAAGGGCTTTTTCATTCACCTCATAACTTTTTGCCACGTTAGATACCAGTCCATTTAAACGTTTAAAGCGAAGTGAGAAAAAGAAACGTGAGCCCTTTCCGACCTCAGATTCCAACATGATGTTGCTGCCCTGCAATTCCAGCAGACGTTTGGTGATGGTAAGACCGAGACCTGTACCGCCGAACTTGCGCGTAGTATCTTTACTTGCCTGCTCAAAACTCTCGAATATCTGACTAAACTTATCGGCGTGAATACCAATGCCTGTGTCGGTGATCGAGAAAGCAATTTCGCATTGTTCATCGTCAGCAGAAATCAGGTTAACATCAAGCCTTACCGATCCGATGATGGTAAATTTTAATCCGTTACTTACCAGGTTGGTGAGAACCTGATTCAAGCGTACCGGATCACCGAGAAAAATCTGAGGAACGCTATCCTGGATATGAGTAATAAGCTCGATATTTTTTTCGTCGGCGGCAGGCTGAAGAGCTCTGCGAAGACCCCGAATGAGTTCACGTATATTGATGGGAACCTCCTCAAACTCAATTTTTCCGGCATCGATTTTTGAGAAATCCAGGATATCGTTGATCAGCACTAAAAGATTTTCTGAGCTGAACTTAAGAGTTTGAATATTTTCCATCTGCTCAGGTCTGGGCTTCTCCTCTATGAGAAGCTGACTCATGGCAATTACGGCATTGAGTGGCGTACGAATTTCATGGCTCATGGTGGAGAGGAACATTTCTTTTGCCCGCATACTGTTTTCGGCCTGTTCCTTGGCAAGACGGAGTTCCTGAGTTCTGTCTTCCACAAGGTTTTCGAGCTTTTGTTTATCAGAATTCAGTTTTCGTTCTCTGAGGAAAATGAACAACCAAACAAGACCAATAGAAGTGGTGATGACAAAAAAGTAAAACCATCCTTTTTTCCAGAATGGTTTCCTGATCATTATTTTTAAGGTTTGTTCTTTTCCACTCCAGTTTCCATTGCCGGTGGTGGCCTTCACACGAAAAACATATTCACCGGGCTCAAGATTGGTATAAGAGGCAAACCTGCGTTTACCTGAATAAATCCAATCTTTATCAAATCCGGAAAGCATGTAAACATATTGAGTAGGCTGTGCATTCAGAAGATTGATAGCCAGAAAATCAAAAGAAAGATAATTTTCATTGTAACGAAGTGAGATAACCGTGTCGAGAGGAGAAATATTAAACTCTTTTCCAAAAACCTTAAAAGAGGAAATGTCAACAAGTAACTCCTGAAAGTTGTCACTGATGCTATCGGTATTAATTGCTGATACACCGCCCAATCCGCCGAAATAGAGGATACCTGAAGCATCAGAAAAAACGGCATTGGCATTAAACTCATTTGAGTTGATACCTTCGCTGATATCGTAATTTCTGATAGATTTTTTCATTTCCACCAGATAGCGTCCGGGGTTAGACATTATCCAATCCGGGTTAGGAGGAGTTATGCGACAAATTCCCTTATTGGTTGAAAACCAGATGTTTCCTTTTTTATCCTGCGTAATGCCATAAATCATTTCATTGGGCAGACCTCCTGCCTCGTCAATCATGAGAAATCGGCCACTTGAATGCATCACATTGATACCTCCCGAAGTACCCACCCATAGCAGATGATTTTTATCAGAAAATAATGATAGCACCTCCTCATTTCCCAGCGAAAACGGACGTTTACTATCTCGTGTTATTTGAGTGAATTTTCCTGTTGCTGTATCCAGAATATCAATGCCCTGAGAATGCCCAACAATGAGACGCCCCCTTTCATCCATCATGATATCATTGATCCTTGAGTTTGACAATGCAAACTTTTCACCGGGTTCAGCAGGGAATGCCGTAATCTCTTTTGTTCGGGGGTTAAAGCTGTTTATGCCTTTCCCTTTTACTGCAATCCATAGTATTCCGCCCGGTGATACGCATAATGTACGGATAAAATTTCCCATGATGGAATTAGGATTATGCGGTTCGTACCTGAGCGCATACTTCCATACACCTGCCGCACTGTAGACATGTATGCCATCACCCTGAGTGGCAGCGAAAATATCTCCATTAGGAGTTTGCTTTACGTTTAGAATAAACCCGGCACCCTCCTGATTAAAGGGCTTTTCGCGCATCTGAAACTTTTGATATTTTCCTGCACGCGGGTCAAGTCTCACAAGACCGCCTGCCGAAGTTCCTACCAGCAAATCATTTCCGATGCCTGCGATGGCCCACACATCATTGTCGGGCAATGACTCTCCATCAAAAATATATTGGCTGAAATTCTTAAACTGTGCACTGCGGGGATTGTAGATGTTTATTCCACCGCCATTGGTGCCGATCCAGACCAATCCGGTACGATCCTGAAAAATACATGAGACAAAATTTGTACTCAGCGAAAATGGGTCGTGGTGGTTTGCAATCGAATGTTTTACCTCATGTGTTTCCGTATTGATCATGTAGAGCCCCGAACTGTTGCCACCCACCCAAATTTTACCGAACCTGTCTACCAGAATGCTTTGAACGGTTGATGGCTCACTTTTGATTACCTCAGATGCCCAGTGAAATACCTGGGTGTAGGTTTTACTGGCGGCATCAATCCTATAAAACCTGCCATTGATATCAAGGCAATGCAGAGACTCTCTCTCATCGCGAAGATGAAAAAAGCCGGCTATCTCTTTACCCATTGTTTCTGTGCTATCGCCTTCCGCAAAAAAAGAACGGTTGATTTTCCCTGTGGCGAGGTCTAGGCAGGAGATACCATTACCCGGGGTACCCATCCATATTCTTCCTTGGTTATCTTCTGCAAGGGAAGTGATATGGTTGGAAGAGATAGAATTTGGGTTATCACGGCGGTATTTGAAATAGCGAAACCGATCCGCCTGCGGGTCATAAAGACTTAGACCCGCGTCGCGCGTACCAACCCAGATTCTACCCTTGGAATCGGTAAAAAGACAGGTAATGGATTTACTGAGTGGGCCCTTAAAATTGTCACGATCTTTTATGTAGGATGTGAATTTTCGAAGCGCCTGATTGTATTTTACCAGACCCGAGTTATGGGTTCCTATCCATAAATTACCACTTTTGTCTTCTGCTATGGCAGTTATGTTATTCCCTGGGAGGGAATTAGGGTTCCCCGGTTCGTGTTTAAAAACCGTAACCTCGTATCCGTCGAAGCGGTTCAAACCATCAGAAGTGCCAATCCAAAGGTATCCCTTGCGGTCTTCCAATACACAAAACACACCGCTTTGAGACAAACCCTGCTCAATAGACAAGCGCTTGAATCGCATTTCCCTCAAGCCGGCAGACGAAATTACCGGCCAAAAGATGCCACTCAGAAGGAATAGCAACCTTATTTTTAAAAGTATGCGCACAGTTCTCAAATATAAGAAATTGTTAAGCCTCGAAATCTAAAGCAAAAATTAGGTTGTTTTTTTGTGCAAAGGGATGTTAACAACTGCGCACAGCCGGGAACAAAGCTTTGGAAAGGTTGTTTAGCTTTGGGATTTAAAATCTGTTCAACAACAATGGGAAAAATTCAAAGAATTGCTGTCGCAAAAGGCGATGGAATCGGGCCGGAAATCATGGATTCGGTGTTATCAGTTTTCAATGCTGCAGGGGTGCCACTCGAATATGACTTTGTAGAAATGGGTAAGGAGGTTTTCGAAGCCGGTCATAATACCGGCATGACTCCCGCAGCAATGGCTAGTATTGAGAACCTCGGCATTCTCTTCAAGGGTCCCATGGAAACACCCAAGGGAAAAGGCGTCAAAAGTATAAATGTTACCGCACGCAAGGTTTGGAATACCTATGCCAACAAAAGAATTTTCCGAACCCTCAATGGTGTTGATACGGTATTTTCCAAAGCCGGGATTCCAATAAACATCACCATTGTAAGAGAAAACATAGAAGACACCTACGGAGGAATTGAGCACATGCTCACCTCTGATGTAGCACTTTGCCGCCGCTTCGTGACTCGTCCGGGCTCCGAACAGGTGCATCGGTTCACCTTCGAGATGGCCCGACGCAGAGGTGCCAAAAAAGTGGTCTGCGGGCATAAGGCCAATATCATGAAACTTACAGATGGACTGTTTCTGGAGACTTTTTATCAGATTGCCAAGGAGTATCCTGAAATCGCGGCTTCCGACATCATTATTGATGACCTGGCAATGAAGCTCGTTGTAAAACCACACGAATTCGA
>JBIIMV010000040.1:0-7855 GCA_044337805.1 Bacteroidia bacterium | reverse complement strand
GCAGTACAACTGGACCTTACCTCCGGGTGTTACAGGAAGCTCGAATACTGAAACGATTAGTTTAAATTTCAGTAGTTCATTTGTTACCGGAACTATATCAGTGAGTGCCGACAATGGTGTCTGCGCTTCGGCGCCTTTTTCTCGCAGTCTTTTGTTATATACAGCCAAGCCCAATGTGCCCGGTTTGATAACAGGACCCACGAGCAACGTATGCAGTGGAACCATTCATCCATTCTCTGTGGCACCTGTTGCAAATGCCACTTCCTATACCTGGACGATTCCGGCGGGTTGCAGCATCGTAAGTGGTGCCGGAACAAATGCCATACAGGTTTCTGTTCCAACAGGTTTTGTCAGCGGAACGATTTCCGTAAGTGCGTCGAACTGCATAGGAACCAGCAGTATCAGGTTGTTAACGATCAGGGGTTTGCCGTCAGCCCCCGGCACAATTACAGGAGCTGTTTCAGGTGTTTGTCAGGGAAGCACAGGTATCTATTCCATTTCTCCCGTTATCGGGGCTACGTCCTACGTTTGGACCGGACCTGCAGGCTCAACCGTTCTGAATCAGGGAAGCACCAGTGCACAGATCACTTTTCCTGCGGGCTTCGTTTCCGGTAATGTGAGTGTTCAGGCGCAGAATTCCTGTGGAACCGGCGCATCGCGAATTTTGTCAGTTAGGTCAATTCCTCTGACTCCAACATCCCTTACCGGCCAGGTCAATAATCTATGCAGTAATTTTCCGTACCTATACACGGCAACAGCATCACCTGATGTCACTAATTTCCAATGGACGGTTCCGGGAGGAGCGAGCTTCACACAGCCGACGCTAAATACTGCTTCGGTCACATTTCCACCTTCTGCATTAACAGGAAACATTACTGTTGCTGCCAGTAATTTTTGCGGTTCATCCGCTCCAAGAAGTATCAGTGTAACAACAAGTCCCGCCACCCCCACGGTTATCAGCGGTCCATCCAGTGTTTGTGCCCAACAGTTGGGGGTTTCGTATTCAGTTAATCCGGTAAATGGTGCTAATGTTATGAATTGGCAGGTCCCTGCGGGAGCCACCATTGCCGTTGGACAGGGAACACCTTCGGTGATTGTTGATTTTGGCAATACTTCGGGATTTGTGAGGGTACAGGCCACCAACGCCTGTGCATCAGGCAGGGTTGTTCAAAAGGCGGTTAGCTTTGGTTGCCGTACCGAAGAAGGAGAAACAGAAGATGTCGAATTCGTTGATGCAGGTATCGTTTCAGGTGCAGCATCCGGAATATTCGCATTCCCAAATCCTGCGAATAATGAATTATTTCTGCAGTGCGGCGATGCTTTGTTGAAACAGAATCCAATGGTGAGTTTGCTTGATGTTTTAGGCAGAGATATCATGAGTTTCAGAATATCCTCAAACCAGAGCTTGGTCGATATCAGACATCTTCCGGCTGGATTATATTTTTTGCGCGTTCATTCAGAAGGAGTTCCTGTAGTTCGTATTATCAAGGAATAATGGCAACCTTCATTTTTGAATTTCCAACAACGTTAAAGCAAGAAGAACAAACTCTATGAAAGCAAATATAACATCCGGCTTCCTCGCCATTTTCACGCTGACCACTTTCTTTTGTCAGGCTCAGTTACAATATGAAATCGATCAGCAGGGAGGTAATAATTGTCCGGGTAGCGTAGTTACGCTTACCGTCAATCCTTTGGTTTCCATCAACACAACTGCTGTAACGGGTATTGGACCCAGCGTCGCTTTTTCGGGTGGAGAAATTGTATACAATGGTGGAAATCCGGTAACCCAACGTGGCGTTTGCTGGAGTATTTTCAATTTTCCGACCATTGCCAATGATTTTTCCAGCAATGGTACCGGATCCGGTACTTTCAGCAGTCAGTTGACAGGTCTTACTCCAAACACTCTTTATTATGTGAGGGCCTATGCAGTTACCAGCGCAGGAACATTTTATGGCAATGAACTGAGTTTTACCACCACATCTGTGGTTCCTGTACCCTCCACCTGCGGAGCGAGTGACATTCTCAATCCTCTGCTCTCATACCGTACCATGACCGATCAGGACGGCAATGTTTACAAGACTGTTGTGATAGGTAATCAGGAGTGGATGGCAGAAAATCTGGTTGCCAGTCATTTTAGAAATGGCGCCCTCATACCTGTACAAACCGATGGTAATGTTTGGCAGGGTCTGACCTCCGGAGCTTCTTGCTGGTTCAATAACGACAGCAGCGGTGTACAGTGTCCTTATGGCAAACTCTACAATTGGTATGCAGTTACCGATAACCGAAAAATCTGTCCCAGTGGCTGGCACGTTCCAACTGATGCCGAGTGGACTCAGCTCGAGAACTTTCTTGGTGGTGCAGGTTCTGCCGGCGGAAAACTCAAGAGTACAGGCACGCAGTATTGGTTACCACCCAATGCAGGTGCAAGCAACACCAGTGGTTATTCAGGTCTTCCCGGTGGGCTGCGACTTAATGACGGACTTTTTTATGATTTCGGAACCTATGGTTACTGGTGGAGTTCAACCCAATACGACACGCTTGAAGCCTGGTTTCGTGTTCTTGGATACGGAGGTGCAGGAGTTGGCAGGTTTCAGTTTAATTACTCCAGCAAGAGACTTGGACTTTCTGTTCGCTGTGTGAAGGATTAACTCCGCGCTGATTTTTTTTGTTGGCAGGATGATTCCTGTTGTTATTTTTTTTCAGGACTGAAGGTCTTGATAAAAGTTATTGCGATTCACAGACAGATTTTGTATTCTATATTTCGTGAGTTAAAGATTTAAGATCTGTGGTATTCATTATCAGCGGCTCAGAAGGAGAAAATCTTTTGCGCCCCCGTCGAGACTGAGTTCACTCACCAAATTTTGTGTTGATTTATTTACAACGGTGAGTACGTTGTTCCTGATGAATACAAGGTGATTCGGATTCTGGGAAAGCCTCGCTGCGGATTGCAGTCCGGTTACCGGGAAAATAAGATTGGTCCAGTTTGATGCCGGTGTTACCTCATAGATTCCCTGGTCTGCGGACAGAAGGAATTTGGAGGAACTCATTGGACTGAGAAATGCCATATTACTGCTAATTCCGGTATTATCAATTAATTCGATACTGTTGAAGGGACCCATATATCGCCAGATTTGCCGTGGATTTGATTCGGTGATGAGATAGAGCGTGTCGTTTTGCATGATGGCATCCGCAACACCGAACGGTAGATTAAGCTCCTGGACACCTGTTCCGGAAGTACCATTCAGGACGACGATTTTATCGGGATTTGAAGCGCTTATGGCTCTTTGCACCGAGAAAATGTTACCATCATGGACAAAGACTTTAACAGGGTAATAGGAGCCCGGTAAATACGAACACGAACCCTGCGCAGCTCCTGTGGAGTTGAATTTTTTGATGTAGCCTGATTTTTCTCCCAGTAAGAACCATGGAGCAGTAAAGTTGCAGCAGGAAAACCCACTCAGTGTGCCCGAGATGCCGGGCCAGGACCATATTTGCAAGCCCTCTGTGGGCTCAAAGCAGCGGGCATCGCCGGGGCCTTTCGGAGCCATTAGTACATAACCCGAGGTAGGATCTGCACAGAATTGAGCATTATCTGCCAGATTCGAAACCGAATGAATAGAGTTGCCATTCATGTGGAAACTTACGTAGGCCTGAGAGGCGTTTTGGTGAAGGGAAACGAATCCATTGGAAAGCACAGTAGCATTGGTGTCGGAAAAGCTAATATTGAGTGAGCTGCGTATTCGGTTATCGTCAGCATCCGTTGCCAGCAGTGAGAGTTTGTAATTTCCGGGTAGGAGTCCTGCCGTTGGAATGTTCACCTCCATTTTGAGAGAGCGCTCACGTAAAGAATTTTTGCTTTCACTGAAAAATACATTTCCTGTTTCATCGCTCATCGAGATCAAGGCTTCGATGTTGCTATTGTTGTCAGAAATCAACACATTGGCTTCCAGTTGTCCGGAATTGATAAGCGCAACATCTTTCTCCGGGTTGATCCATTTTATCTCCGGTGCCACAGAAGCATCTTTTCTGCACGAAAAGGTCGTGAGCAAGAAGAATGCCGCTAAAAAAAACTTACAAAAATGAGTGCCTCGGAGGTGCAAAGGGAAGACCATTGGAATTATTAACAAAATTCCGAAATCTTTCCTTAACTTAGGATGAAGACAGGAATTATTATCGCTGCAATTCAGTGCTTTATGGAAGCCGCGGTTGTTTAACAAATTGCATTGCCTGCTCTTGGGTATCTTCACGCTCCGAACAGACAATATGAGTGAGACAAACGAAAAGAATGGAAATCGTTCAGGCGGTATGATCAGGCGTAAGCGCGCCGATGCCGTGCCTGCCATGAATGAACTAGGGAAACTGCCTCCCCAGGCCACAGATCTTGAAGAAGCGGTATTAGGTTCTCTCATGCTGGATAAAAATTGTGTTTCTGCAGTGATGGACATCCTTAAACCGGAGTCTTTTTATGTAGATGCACATCAGAGGATTTTTAATGCCATCACTCAGTTATTTCAGTCTCACAAACCCATAGATATTCTCACCGTCACTCATCAGTTGAAGAAAAACAACGAACTTGAGATTGTTGGCGGCCCCTATTTTATTTCGCGACTGACCAACCGTGTTGCCAGTGCGGCGAATGTGGAGTTTCATTCCCGCATTGTTGTTCAGAAGTTCATTCAGCGTGAGCTCATCAGGGTGTCAACAGAGATTATTCGCGAGGCATTCGAAGACCACACAGACGTACTCGATCTGCTGGATAAGGCCGAAAGCAATCTCTTCAAGATTGTTGAGACCAATATCAGACGCAGTTATCAATCGATGGCGGGAATCATCAAAGAGGCTATTGCCAATATTGAAAAAGCTGCACAACAAAAAGACGGAATCAGCGGTGTACCATCAGGTTTTTCAAAGCTTGACAAGGTTACTGCCGGCTGGCAACCTTCCGACCTCATTGTTGTTGCTGCTCGTCCCGGCATGGGAAAAACAGCTTTTGTTCTTGCTCTTGCCCGCAATGCTGCGGTAGATTTTAACACACCGGTAGCATTCTTTTCACTTGAGATGGCCTCGGTTCAGCTCGTAACCAGATTGATCAGCTCTGAAACCGAGTTACCTGCCGACATTTTGAAGAAGGGCGCACTTGCCGATCATCAATGGGAGCAGTTGAATTCAAAAATCACCAGGCTGGCAGATGCCAAGATTTTTATTGACGACACTGCCGGCATCAACATCTTTGAGGTAAGAGCCAAGTGCCGTCGTTTGAAAGCGGAGCACAATATCGGTCTCATCATCATCGATTATCTGCAGCTCATGACTGCCGGGAATGAAGGTAAGGGCAACCGCGAGCAGGAGATTAGTACCATTTCCCGTTCACTCAAGGCTATAGCCAAGGAGCTCAATGTTCCCATTATTGTGCTTTCACAGCTGAACCGGGCAGTGGAAACACGCGGTTCACAATCCGGTGGACAGAAGCGTCCGCAATTGTCTGACCTCCGTGAATCAGGTGCCATTGAGCAGGATGCTGATATTATTATTTTCCTCTATCGAGATGAATACTATCGTATCTATCAGGATGAGAATGGGAACTCCACCCTAGGAATGGCAACTGTCATCATTGCCAAGCATCGTAATGGGGCTCTTGAAGATGTGCCTGTAAGATGGATAGGCGGGTTGAGCAAATTTGCGGATGTAGATTCAACAGCAGACTATGGTAATTTCGATATGCCCGCAGGTTATGGCTTTGATGGCGATACACCCAGTATTACCATGTCTTCCAGGCTGAATGATATGTCTGAAGATTCGGAAACTCCATTCTGATGCCATGCAGGCCGAGAACTTGCTCATAAGCAGCACTTCAAATCCGCGCATAAAGGCATTGCATAAGCTTGAAGATTCCCGGTATCGAAGAAGTAGCGGATTATTTGTTGTTGAGGGTAGGAGAGAGGTTTCATTTGCCATTTCGGCAGGATATCACGCGACCGGCTTTTATTATTGTCGTGAGCTATTCCCTGAATTTCATGCTGATCAGGCACCGGTTTTTCAGGTTACTCCTCAGGTATATGAAAAGATTGCCTATCGTGGCGGTACGGAAGGTGTTATTGGGGTATTTAAAAGCCGCAGCCATGTTCTGCCTCCCGCTCAACATGTTGAAGATGGTATTTTCATCATATTGGAGTCGGTTGAGAAGCCGGGAAATTTGGGAGCCATACTTCGCACAGCAGATGCCGCTGCAGTTAAAGGCGTCATACTGATCGGAGAGAACACTGATGTTTACAACCCAAACACCATTCGATCAAGTGTAGGAGCATTTTTCACAGTTCCGCTGTTTGTGACTAAACGTGACGAGCTTATACAATGGCTAAAAGATTCAGGTCTGGAACTATTGGTGCTTAGTCCGGATGGCGCCAGAAGCCTCTACCTACAAAAGGTAGCCTCTCGTGTTGCATTGCTGTTTGGGACTGAAGCAAGCGGGGTGAGTGAAGAGTGGAAAAATGATGAAAGTGCGGTTTGTGTATCCTTGCCCATGCGTGGGCGTCTTGATTCTTTAAATGTGAGCAATACAGTTGCTGTTGCTGTTTTTGAAGTACTCAGGCAGCAGGGTAAGGTTTGACGGATATTGTCTTTTGAATAACAGCATTGAGTGAAGAATCAAAAGATTCCTTTTCCCTCGATGATTATTTTTCACCCTGAAATTCAGCATTCAATTATCCTTCGGTATTTTTTACTTGTCTATTCATTTGTTCTCTTAAGCCCGGGAAAGGAACAGAGCCATCGGTGAGAGGAAGCTGATGTTTCAAAGGTTCAGGAACTCAGCCGAAATGCAGACATACTCTACACCATTCAAGAAGATCCGGTAGGCGGATTGTTTTTGAATATTTAAACCGAGGCTTCAATAACAAATGTCAATCGTCAGGAATCCGGCGAAGTGCTTGTTGCTGCGGAGAAAGATTCAACAATCAGGAAATGTCTTTTTTTCAGAGAAGGATTTCCTTACTCCATGCTCTCCTATTTTCTTACATCCTTATCTTTATAGAAAAAAACATGCGACTCAGGTTATTATTTTTTTTCTTGGCAATCCTTTTTTCTGTTGTGTTGCCTTCCTGCACCATCAAAAACGAAGAAAAGGGCGAGGCATTAGGTGCCATGCAGTTTCTTGGCTCAATGAATGCCTTTCCTGCCCTTCGCACTCCTGCAGATGCGTATGGAAAAGCCTGGGAAACATACAAGAACGATTTTTCGTCCCGTTCGGTGCAATCTCTATCCTGGCGTAGTCTGGGTCCGGTAAATGGCGGTGGCAGGACCAAAAGTATTGCCATTGATCCAAGCGATACTTCCGTTATCTGGCTCGGTTCTGCATCCGGCGGTTTATGGAAATCAGAAAGTGGTGGTTTGGGAACAAATGCCTGGACATCCGTTTCAACAGGATATCCGGTGCATGGAGTTTCTTCTATCGCGATCAATCCTCAAAATCACCTTGAGATGTATATTGGAACGGGTGAGACTTATGATTATGGAAGTTCTGTAAATGGTCTTGCGATCAGAACTACACGAGGCAGTCATGGAATTGGAATTTTAAAATCTACCGATGGTGGTATAACCTGGATACAGTCGTTGAACTGGCTCTATAATCAGGAACGAACCGTTTGGGATATTATCGTCAATCCTCTAAATCCAGCTACGGTCTTTGCGGCAACTACCGAAGGTATTTACCGGTCAACGAATTCAGGCAATTCGTGGACATTGGTGTTGAATGCAACCATGGTTATGGATTTAGATATGCATCCATCTGATACAACAGTTTTATTTGCAGGGGTTGGCAATTTAAACAGCAGCGTGCATGGAGTATTCAGAAGTACGG
>JBIIMV010000063.1:0-6824 GCA_044337805.1 Bacteroidia bacterium | reverse complement strand
AATCTTTGGTAAAAAAGATTCATGAGAGTGGTATGCGCGTCATCATCGACTGGGTGGCCAATCATACCGCCGCCGATAGCAGATGGTCAAAAGAACATCCCGAGTATTTTACCAAAAATGACAATGGTGAATTCGTGCCGCCGGTGGCAGACTGGTCTGATGTGATTGACCTGAATTTCGATCAGGCTGCAACACGCAGGGCCATGATTGAGGCGATGAAGTACTGGATTCAGGAAACCGGTATAGATGGTTTCCGCTGCGATGTGGCCGAGATGGTGCCGCTTGATTTTTGGGTGAGTGCAAGTAAGGAGCTGAGAAACATTAAACCGGATGTTTTTATGCTTGCTGAGGGTGAGAAAGCTGAACTTCACATGGCTTTTGATATGACTTATACCTGGTCCTTTTTTCATGATATGAACAAGGTGGCAAAAGGCGAAGAAAAACCTGAGGCCATTGACCGTTATCTCGCCCGTATCGCTAAAGAATATCCTTCGAATGCCTATCGCATGTATTTTACATCGAACCATGATGAAAACTCATGGAATGGTACTGAATATGAGCGCCTGGGTGCCGGTGCCCAGACCTTTGCCGTGTTGTGTGCTACCTTGCCCGGTATGCCTTTGGTTTATAGCGGACAAGAATCAGCCCTTGACAAAAGATTAAAGTTTTTTGACAAGGATGTTATCGACTGGAAGAATTATCCGCTTCAGGATTTTTATTCGAAATTGTTAAACCTTAAACGTTCTCATCCTGCTTTGCAAAGCTCGGAACTCAATGCTCCTTTTCAAAAAATCAGTCAGGCGAATGATGATAAGGTGTATGCCTTCAGCCGCGGACAAGGCAACAAAAAGGTAGTGGTGGTCTTGAATATGAGTCCTCAGCCGGCGACATTCAACCCTATGACCATTCCTTCAGGCTCTTTCCGTGAACTCTTCAGCGGTGCTACCATCAATGGCGCTACCCTCAAGGGGATGGAGCTCAAACCATGGGATTACAAAGTGCTGTTGGAGCAATAATGGACCACAGTCTGACAGGCAGGCAACAGGCTGTTTTCCTGTCTTGATATTTGATCTTGCGTTTATACCCGTTTTAAAAAAAGCCCTGTCTCACAGTGAAACAGGGCTTTTTCATTTTTTTTGATTCCGTTTCAGGCAGCGCTCTTCCTCTGTTCTTTAATATGTGGCAGACGTATAATGAAGATGGCAGCTGCTGCAAGTAAGATCATGTTAATGATTTCCATCGCACCGGGTGGCTTTGATGGAGGCTCGTTATCGCCTGTTGATAGTGGTGTTGTTTCTCCTTTCTCTGTTTTGTCTGGTTGGGCAGGAACAAAATCACTTTTCCTGAGATACTCTGAGAAATCGCGACGATGCCAGCCTGTGAGCGCATAAAGCTCTTGCAGTTCTCTTTGTTTCCTCATGCCTAAATTCTGCAGGTATTGCTGTCCCGCTTCACAGCTTAAATCTCCTGTTGCCGGATAGTGAATCACATATCTGCACTGAAAGTGATCTTTGTTTGGAGTTTCAATAAACATGAGGTCCTGTGGGAATAGCTCATTTGAATAGCGCACATGAAGACGGGTGAAGAAAACCTCTGCGCCTCCGTTCCATGCTCTGTTGGGGTCAGATGTGCTCATCCATTCAGCACCCGCACTTAACAACTCATTGTACATCGGTGGATTCCCCACACAGGGGTCGCATTTTACTCCAAAGCTCGGACTCACATTCCATGCATATTCAAGAAACACAGCATTTTTACCTTCCTGCTTCCATGTTTTATTAAACAGATCTTTGTAAAAATTGCCGAAGTGCGCAGATACAAAGAGGGGCACCTCTCTGTCGGTGGGCATCTTCACGGTGCGGTAATTAGCGGTTTCGATTCTTCCACTTCTCGTAAGGGCATACACCACCATATCCTGATCTCCGCTGCTGTTGGCCATTCCCAGTCTTATGGGCAGCATAAATTTCGGTGAATCAAAGCTGATTTGTATCGGACGCAGCTCATTAAATCCGTTTGCATTGAAACTTGTAAGCTTGTTTAAATCCACCTTTACCACGAAGAACTTCATATTGCTCTTGATGTATGGCTCGAGAATGGGTGCAGCTTTTTCGGGAATTTTATATCCGTTCTGTGTAAGCCATATTTTTAATCCCTCACTCTGCGTGGCTGATAGAATTAATACTTCATACTCATCCACTTCATATCTGGCTTCGATGGTTACCCCCAGGCTTTTCCTGGTGACGGATTTTTCCTTTTTCACAACAGACTCCAGCTGAAGGGCATCTGAAGTCATCGGGTAGGCCTCATAAATGGCCGGCTGACAAGGATTTTCATCATAGTAGCTGGCCATCCTTGGCGCTGAATATTCATCCAGAATCCTGAACAGCCTGTTTTCGACCACTCTGATATCGTTTCGCTTAAGAACTGTCGGCACGGGAACCACCATGGCAAAATCTTTTACGTCTCCTTTGTAATCGCTGCTCATGGTGATGGTATTTCTGTTCCCGTTTCTGCTGATGATAACCTGCGACTTATTGTTAAACAGGGAGGCGTCGGCCTTGGCTACGTAGAAGCCACAGAAGGCTTTGCCCGTTTGGGGTAAAAGTAGGGCTATCATCATGCCTGGCAGCAGGATAGGTTTCAGCCGGAATGTTTCTGTCCATTCGAACTTTTTATAACGGAATATAGCATTTAACAATGGCGTTGCCATGCTGCAAAAGAATAAAATCCAGACGGGTGCGGTGTGCATAAACATGAAGGTGCCTGCGTAAAAGGTAAGCGCTGCAACCATCATGGCCCATGCAATGCGTGCTCCCGGATGGGAGGGTGTCGTTACAGGGTCTGTAATCATAAAGAAGGTAAACAGCAGAAGGGAGCCGTTCTGGTATTTATGAAATAGCACCGGCCAGTCCCAGTTCAGATATACAATTGTTCTTAATGTGTCGAGGCAAAAGAGGGTGAGTAAAAAGGTGAACGCAGTATCAAGCCTCGATGCATTGAACACCACAATGAGTCCGGGAAGAAATACCAGAAGCATGATGATGGCATTGCTGCCCCACTGCCCGGGTGATATCCATCCGTCGCCTGTGATGAGCATGGTGGCGATGATGCCGAAGTTTGCCGGATTCATGAAATGCCTGCCTCCGCTTTGAAGAATATATTTTGAGCCAATGGCCAGCACGGCTGCCAGCGCATAGGTTGCAGGCTCATTGGCTCTGAACAATAAGGTAAGGCCCAGAGAGCTGATCATGGCCGATTTCAGGCTTTGGTCTATCCATGTGCCACGGGTGAGCTTTTGTGCTATCGCCTGCACCAGAAGTGCTGTTCCCAGAATCAGCGGAAAGCGGTATAAATCATCTTTCCATCCCAGAATAAGCATTCCGTAAAGAAAGAAACTGCCCAAAAAAGCAATCTGAAAATGTCGGGCATCGGTTTGGTGGCGCAGTTTATTGAATACTGCATGTGCTGTTGTTGCCATAGTCATGGAATGGTTGGTTTCTTCTCTGATGCAGAAGAAATAAGTATTCCATAAATGGCAGAAAGAAATTATTCTCTGACGAAGGGATTGGTGTATTTTTCTTCTCCGATACTGGTAGGTTCTCCATGTCCGGAATACACTTTTGTATGCTCGGGAAGTTTGTAAAGAACCGTTTTTATGGTTGTTGCCAGTGTTTCGAAATTGCCTCCGGGCAAATCTGTTCGTCCTATGCTTCCCTGAAAGAGTACGTCTCCTGATATCAGGATGTTTTCTTTGCTGTGGTAAAAACTCAGTGATCCTGCGCTATGCCCTGGCGTGAAAAGGATTTCCAGGCGCGTATTCCCAAAATGAATCTCGCCGCTTTCTTTTAAGAAGTTTTTTGGCGCAGGCCCGGGCTTGTATGGGATGCCATACATGGCAGACACCGTTTCTCCCATGTTGAAGTTGTCTAGCTCAAAAGGATGCATCTCCGGCAATAGCTTGTATTCATCGTAAACAAAGGCATTGCCGAGAATATGATCGATGTGGGCGTGGGTATTGATGAGTCTTACCGGTTTCAGGAAGTTTGCTTCAATATATTCCTTCAATGACTGTTCTTCATCTTTTCGGCTGCAGCCGGCATCGATGATGATACACTCTCTGGTCTCATCATAAACCAGATAAGTGTTTTCTGAAAATGGGCCGAAGCAGAAACCGTGAATTCTCATAGGCTTAGATGATACCTTCTCTAAGGAGATCGTGCATGTGTAGAATGCCTGAATATACTGAATTTTTAAGCAGTATCAGCTGGCTGATGTTGTGGGCCTTCATCATAGACAGTGCCTCCAAGGCCAGTGCCGATTCATCAATGGTTTTTGGTGCCGTGTTCATGATGTCTGCTGCGGTGATGCCGCTGAGGTTGCTATGATGGCTGAGCATGCGACGTATGTCTCCATCCGTGATAATTCCGACAAGGGTGTTCTCATTCAGCACCGCGGTGGCGCCAAGTCTCCTGGAACTAATCTCCACAATAACCTCCGGTACCGGACTGTTCACCTGCACGGCGGGCAAAGCATTTCCTGCTGCGGCTTCTCCGGCGCTGAGGTAAAGCTTCTTACCTAAAGAGCCTCCCGGATGGTAACGCGCAAAATCGTCTTTGCTGAAGCCTCTTGCCTCAAGAAGACATACGGCAAGTGCGTCGCCTGCCGCAAGCTGCACAGTGGTGGAGGTGGTAGGGGCAAGGTTGAGCGGACATGCTTCTTTTTCTACCGAGCAATCAATAAAGAAGTCAGACTGTTTGGCAAGGTCTGATGAGGGATTGCCGCAAAGGGCGATGAGCGGATTGTTGTCGCGCTTCAGCAAAGGAATCAGGGCTCTGATTTCAGCAGTATTGCCCGACTTAGACAAACAAATCACTACATCTGATCTTTGAAGGGTGCCCAGGTCGCCATGTATGGCATCTGCTGCATGCATGAAAACCGCGGGTGTGCCGGTGGAGTTAAAGGTGGCACAAATCTTCTGCGCTATAATGGCGCTCTTGCCAACTCCGGTCAGCACTGCCCGTCCTTTCATCTCCAGCAATACATGTACCGCCAGAGCAAAACTGTCGTTCAGTAAGGATGCACTCCTGCTTAGGCTGCTTGCCTCAAGTTCTATGGTTTTTCTTGCTAAGGCAAGAATTTCAATATGTGACTTCAACAATTTCAGCGAATTAGCGTTAACCCGATAGTTTCGTGACAATCGAACGAAATAATTGAGTTATATTTACACGACAAAACTATCAAAATAAACTTCAACAGATACGATGCTTGATGTAGAGACCTCCTTGCACGAGGCGTTGCTTAAATTCTTCGGTTTCGAAAATTTCAAGGGGCAACAAGAAAAGATTATCAGTCACCTGCTCGAGGGTAAAGACACCTTCGTCATTATGCCCACAGGTGGCGGTAAGTCTATGTGTTACCAGTTGCCTGCGCTCATCAGTGAAGGCACAGCCATTATCATTTCTCCGCTTATTGCCCTGATGAAGAATCAGGTCGATTCTATCAGGAATTTCGGTACCGAAGATGGTATCGCACATTTCCTCAACTCTTCTCTGTCAAAAGCTGAGATTACAAGAGTGAAAAAAGATATCAGCTCCGGCAAAACAAAGCTTCTCTATGTGGCTCCGGAATCGCTTACCAAAGACGAAAATGTTCAGTTTCTCAGAGATGTGAAAGTCTCTTTCTACGCCGTAGATGAAGCCCACTGTATTTCAGAATGGGGACATGATTTCAGACCTGAATATCGCCGTATACGTGCCATCATTGATCAGATTGGTAAGAGGCCGCTCATAGCGCTTACTGCCACTGCTACTCCAAAGGTTCAACAGGATATCCTCAAAAATCTCGGCATCGCCGATGTCGGTATCTTCAAGTCTTCGTTCAATCGTGCCAACCTCTATTACGAGGTAAGGCCTAAGGTGAATGTGGTAAAGGAGATCATCAAATTTATCAGGCTTCACCAGGGCAAGTCAGGAATTATTTATTGTCTTAGCCGCAAAAAAGTGGAGGAGATTGCCTCTAACCTGCAGGCCAATGGGGTGAAGGCGCTGCCTTATCATGCCGGATTGGAAGCTTCAAAACGTGCCGAGAATCAGGATAAATTTCTCATGGAGGAGGTGGACGTCATCGTGGCAACCATCGCCTTCGGAATGGGAATTGACAAACCCGATGTGAGGTATGTCATTCACCACGATATTCCGAAAAGTCTGGAGGGGTATTACCAGGAGACCGGTCGCGCCGGCCGTGATGGTGGCGAAGGGAATTGCCTCACCTTTTACAGCTACGACGATATCGTAAAGCTTGAAAAGTTCATGAAGGGCAAGCCTGTCTCGGAACAGGAAATCGGTAAACAACTGCTGCTCGAAACAGTTGCCTATGCCGAATCTTCTGTATGCCGCCGTAAATCATTGCTTCATTACTTTGGTGAGGAATATACAGAAACCTCCTGCGGGCAGTGCGACAATTGCCTGCAGCCAAAGCAGAAATATGAAGCTCAGGAATCGCTCGAGCTGGTGCTTGAAACCATTCAGGCCGTGAAAGAAAAGTTCAAGGCCAAGCATGTTGTTAACGTCATCTGTGGAACCAGCACCGCCCAAACAAAATCATACAAACACGAAGACCTCGATGTCTTTGGTCGCGGGGTTGACGATAGTGAGAAGTTCTGGAACAGCGTGATCAGGCAGGCTATCGTCAATGATTTCCTGAGTAAAGACATTGAAAACTACGGATTGCTGAAGCTCAGCAAAAAGGGACATGACTTTCTGAAGAAGCCATACAGCATAGAGTTTACCAAAGACCTCGACTTCGAGACTTCAGGTGATGATGAT
>JBIIMV010000413.1:0-7900 GCA_044337805.1 Bacteroidia bacterium | reverse complement strand
AGTTGAAGTTGGAGTGTTGGAACCGGGAAACTGCCAAAACCATGAGGTTGGATTTCCGGTAGAGAGGTCTGTGAAGTCTATTCCACTGGTGCCTGCTGCAGCGGTGAAGGCAGCTTCAGGCGGCACACCTGCATTCGATATGGTGATGGTGTAATCTTCTGTTTCACCACTGCCGAATAGGGTGCATGCATCGCCTGCTCCGTTCGCGTTATTAATCAAGCGACTTCTGATTCGCATTCTGTACGTGCCGGGTGCGGCACCTGTAACGTTGAAGGGTAGAGAGGCGGCAACGTTGGGTGTACTGCTGGCGGTAACCTGCAACCACTCTGTTGAGCTGAAGATCTGGTCGTTGTTCAGGTCAATCCAGACAGAGATAATGCTCGTGGCTGTGCTGGTGACGTTCAGGGTGTAGTTCTGTCCGTTAATGAGGGTAGCCGTGAAGTTTCCAAATGCCGGATAATTGGTGTAGGCAGTGGAAGTGTTTCCACATCCGGAATTTGAATTGTTTAGTGTGCTACCGGTAATACTTACGGAATTGATATTGTCTGCGGTTGAACAACCCACGGAATGTATGCTCGTACAATAGCCCGTTCCTCCTCCACTGATGATATTCACGGCATAGTCTTCCGTTTCACCATAGGTGTAGGTGAGGCATGGGTCAAGATTGGTGGTTGCATAGGAGTTACGCACCCTCATCAGGGTTGTTCCGGTGAGCGCAGTGCCGGGAATGGTGAAATTAAAACTTAGGTTTTGAGGTGTTGAGGAGCTGTTGGTCTGTTCTCCGATTTTTTCGCCGGCATCTGCGAAGTCACCATCCTGATTGTAATCAATCCAGATGGCATAGGTGTTGTTCGTGTAGTTTCCGGATTGTACAATGGCCGTGTAGGTAGAATTGAGGGTGAGGTTTGTGGAAAGTGAGGTGTAGTCACTATAATACGGGGCGGTAGGGTTCGCTCCGGAAACATTGTTGATGCTTCCTAACTGAACGCTGTTGATGAAGTCACCGCCCGATGTTCCGTTTGAATACGTGGGTAAACAATATCCGCCCGCAGAGGCAATAGCGATGGAGTAGTCTTCGGTTTCTCCGTACGAGTAACTGAGGCAAGGATCCATTCCGGGGGCATTGTAGGCACAACGTACCCTCATTCGGGTGGTTCCAATCCATGAACCGAGCGGAACGGTAAAGGTGAAGGTAAGCGTCTGATTCGCAATATTTGTTACCTGCTCCCCAATCTTTTCGGCAGTGCTGAAAATCCCGTCATAGTTGTAGTCAATCCAGATAGCATAATAATCCGGGGTATAGGCTCCTGAAACAACAAACATATTATAGCTCTGGCCCTCGGTAACACCTGCAGGAGTGATGCTCGTGGTGTAATCATTATAGGATGGCCCTCCATTAAAGCCGGTATTCATATTCATGAACCCACCGGAGTAAACGCTTTCTATGTAGTCATCAGATGTGGTTCCAACAGTGTAGGTAGGTATACACCATTGGGCCTGGGTGGTGGCTGCCAACATGCTCAGCAGAAGAAAAAGGTAGATACGTTTCATACGAAGAAAAAAAGTTTCGCGAATTTAAATTTTTTACTTGTAAAAATGCTGAAATTCTGAACAAAAAAGGCGTCGTGGTGTTTATCGCCAACCGCACAAAAAAAAGCCCCCGTTTCCGGAGGCTTTTTTAAATTGAGGGCCTGTATTAATTTTTTACCAAGCGGGCAACCTGTCGGCGGTTGCCGGATGTTATCTCAAGCAGATATACGCCGTCAGCCCATTCAATGGCCGGAATATTAAGACTCAGTTGCTGCGTGGCTTGCTCGTGTCTGTAAAGGTAAACCTCTTGTCCGAGTGAGTTGAAAATCCTCAAAGAAACTCTTTCGCTCACTCCCTGCTCCAGCTTCACATTAAAGGTCTCGCTGGCAGGATTCGGGTAAACACTGAAGCTGAACCCGGCCGCAGCGGTCTCTGCTGAAACAATAACTACTGTGAATGGTGCCGAAGTGTTGGAACATCCTCCGGCATCGGTGACAGTTACCGTGTAATCGCCAACCTGGGCTGGAAACACACTCTGGAAGGTAGCTCCCGGAATGTCAACTCCGTTTAACTGCCACTGATAACTTGTAAAGGTGCCGGTGCTCAGGTCAATACCTGCCTGTACCACTACGGGCTGTGGTAACGGATTCACCGTAATACTGAGGGTATCATACCCCACGCATCCATTCTGGCTTCCGGTCAGATAGTAAACCGTGCTAAGGGTCGGATAGGCAAGTGGGTTGCTGACCTGACTGCCGGAAAGGCCGCTGCCGGGGAACCAATTGTAGGTATCTGCTCCCGTTGCACCTAATTGCACGGTGTCGCCTTCGCAAATAACAAGGTCACTGCCGGCATCGGGGTTAACACTGTTTATGGTCACCACAACCTGATCACTGGCGGTGCAAACACCATTGCTCACTGTTACGGTATAGGTGGTGGTTTGAGCAGGGCCTGCAACTGGTGAGGCAACTCCTGCGTTGTTGAGTCCTGTCGACGGACTCCAAACATAGCTGTTTCCTCCGCTGGCATTCAGCTGAACGGTACTTCCCGCACAAGCTGCAACATCCGCACCTGCATTTGCATTCACAGAATCAACCACAATGGTAACCTGGTCTGAGGCGGAGCATGCTCCATTCGACCCGGTAACGGTAAGTACAAGGGTGCCTTGCACTGTTGCAACAGGGTTGGAAATGTTGGGGTTGTTCAAAACAGATGCAGGTGACCAAACATAGTTGCTTGCGCCGCTTGCATTGAGCTGTACAATGCCTGCGCCACAAAGTGTGGTATCGCCGAAGCCTGTAACATTCAACGCTGCAGGATTAACAGTAACAATCACTGCATCGCTGGCGGTGCAATTACCAATGCTTACGGTGAGGGTGTAGGTGGTGGATGCGCCGGGTGTTGCCAAAGGTGTTGCAATCGTGGCATCAGAAAGGCTTGCTGCCGGACTCCAGCTGAAGCTGCCATTGCCGCTTCCATTCAGTGCAATGCCGCTTCCGGAACAAACCGTGACGTCAGCACCTGCATTCGCAGTAACATTTATTACCACAACGGAAACGCTGTCTGTAGCAGAACAAGTACCATCGCTTACGGTCACATAATAGCTGGTAGTCTGTGTTGGAGTAGCCAGCGGATTTGGTATCGTCGTGCTGCTCAATCCTGTGGATGGGGTCCAGCTGTATGTCGTTCCTCCGCCTGCGTTCAACTGGGCTGTGCTTCCTGCACAGATGCTCTGGTCTGAACCTGCATTGGCATTTACACTATTTACGAATATGGTCACCTGGTCTGATGCTGAGCAGTTACCGTTGTTGATGGTTACAACATAGGTGGTGGTTGCTGAAGGGCTTGCAACGGGGTTCGCAACGGCAGGATTGTTTAAGCCTGTAACCGGCAGCCACGAGTAGGTGTTGCCCCCGCTGGCATTGAGATTTGCGGAAGAGCCAAGACAAATGCTGGTGTCAGCACCCGCACTGGGGTTCAATACGCCCGGGGAAACGGTTACGGTAACCTGATCCACGGAAGTGCAATTTCCAACGGTCGCCACCAGGGTGTAGGTAATCGTCGAGGTCGGATTTACAATCGGATTCTGGTCTGTTTGACTGCTAATGCTGATTCCGGGTGTCCAGTAATAGGTGTCACCTCCTGTACCGGTTAACTGAACTGAACTGCCTGAGCAAATAGTCACATCAGGTCCGGCATTCGCGGTAACGTTATTCACGGTAACGGTTACAGAATCTGTGGCGGTGCAGTTGCCGATGGAGGTTGTTACATAATAGGTGGTGGTAACGGCCGGACTTGCAACCGGATTGGCAATGCTCGCATTGCTAAGTCCGGTAGACGGTGTCCACTGATAATTGTTTCCGCCTGTTGCAAGCAGATTGGCGGAACCACCGGCACAGATACTTTGGTCTGCTCCGGCATTTACAGATGGATTATTGACCGTAATGGTAACCTGATCGCTGGCGGAACATCCGCTGTTCGAAACGGTAAGGGTGTAGGTAGTGGTTTGCGAAGGATTCGCAGTCGGATTAGGGAGGTTCGGATTATTAAGACCCGTTGTTGGGAACCACTGGAAGCTGGTTCCCCCGCTACCGCTAAGCTGAGTGCTCGCTCCTGCACAAATGTTTTGGTCGGCTCCTGCATTTGCAACCACATTGGTTACCGTTACCAGAACCTGGTCGGTGGCTGTACAGCCGTTGTTATTCACCGTCACGGTGTAAAGGGTGGTTGCAGTAGGAGTGGCAAGTGGGTTCGCTGTGGTTGGATTGTTCAGCGTAAGTGCCGGTGTCCAGCTAAAGGAGCCATTTCCTGTGGCACTCAGCTGTGCAGTATTGCCGGAGCAGATCGTCTGGTCAGGCCCTGCTGTCACTTGCGCATTACCAACTGTTACCACAACCTGATCGGTCGCGGAGCAGCCATTGCTAACCACGGTCACGGTGTAGGTTGTTGTGGCAGACGGATTGGCCAGTGGGTTGGCAATGTTGGCATTGTTGAGTCCGGTTGCAGGCGTCCATGTGTATTGTGTTCCACCGCCGGCGTTCAATTGGGCTGAGCCGCCGCTGCAGATAAACTGATCCTGGCCTGCATTGGCACTCACCTGATTCACGTTAATCACCACATCATCGCTGGCTGAACAGCCATTGCTGAGAATCGTAACGGTATAGGTCGTGGTTTGTGATGGTGTTGCCAGCGGGTTCGGTATGGTCTGACTGCTTAATCCGGTAGCCGGTGACCAGAAGACTGTTCCTGAACCAATGGCATTCAATTGAGCGCTCGCTCCGGCACAAATCGTTTGGTCAGGACCTGCATTCACACTGGCAGAGTTCACCGTGATGGTCACCTGGTCGGTTGAGCTGCAGTTGCCGTTTGAAACGGTAACGGTGTAAGTGGTGGTCGTGGTCGGATTAGCAAGAGGATTTGGAATGTTGGCGTTGCTCAGTCCTGTTGCAGGGAACCAGCTGTAGTTTGTTCCGCCGCTGGCACTGAGTTGTGCCGTGCTGCCAGTACAGATGGTCTGGTCCTGACCGGCATTCGCCACCACCTGTCCAACAGTGACGACAATAAAATCAGTTGATGTACATCCGTTGACATCGCTCACCACTACAGAGTAGGTGGTGGTGGTACTTGGGTTGGCAATTGGGTTGGCAATGTTTGGATTGCTGAGTCCGGTGGTCGGGAACCAGGTGTAACTTGTTCCTCCTGTGGCATTGAGCTGAGCAAAACTGCCGGGACAAATGGTTACATCAGGTCCTGCATTTGCAGTAACATTATTCACTGTAACCACTACCTGATCGGTTGCGGTGCAATTGTTGCCGTTGGATACTGTTACCGTGTAGGTGGTGGTGGCGGTCGGTGAAGCAATGGGATTTGCAATGTTTGGGTTGCTTAACCCTGTGGCAGGTGACCAAGAATAGGAGTTGCCACCGCTGGCACTTAATGTCGTACTGTTACCCTGACAGATGCTAACATCTGAGCCGGCATTGGCAATAATGGACTGAACGTTTACTACAACTGCATCGGTTGCTGTACATCCATTGGATGTTACTGTTACTGTGTAGGTGGTTGTGCTGGTTGGAGAGGCAATCGGATTTGGAATGTTCGGATTGCTGAGTCCGGTCGCAGGTGACCAAAGGTAGCTTGGGTTGGCCGCATTGGTTGTGGAAAACAATTGGGTGCTCCCACCGGGACAGATGTTTACATCCGGTCCCGCTACGGCAGTAATGGACTGAACATTCACTACAACCGCATCTGTTGCAGTGCAGCCATTGGAAGTTACGGTTACGGTATAGGTGGTTGTGGCGGTAGGAGAGGCAATCGGATTGGCAATGTTAGGGTTGCTAAGTCCGGTTGCAGGTGACCAGAGGTAACTCGCATTGCTAGCATTGGTCGTGGCATTTAGCTGCGCGCTGCTGCCCTGACAAATGGCTTGATCAGACCCGGCATTTGCTGTAATCGGTGTTACCAGAACCACAGCACTCGCGGAACTTGCACATACTCCGTTTGATACACTCACGACATATGTTGTGGTTGTGGTGGGTGAAGCAATGGGGTTAAAGACATTTGGATTACTCAGTCCAAATGGTGGTGTCCATGTGTAGCTGCTTCCGCCCTGTGCGAAGAGCTGAACAGAAGAGCCCGGACAAATGTTAATTTGGGAGGGAGTAACATTCGCAACAGGGAAAGGCAAAACATAAATGTCGACGCTGTCAACAGCAGTGCCAAAGGCATTGGCAACAAACAAATACGCTCTGTAAGTGCCGGGAGTGGAATAGCAAACCTGAGGATTTGTTGCAGTAGAAGTGGGTGGGTTTCCACCGGGAAAACTCCAGGTGAAGGAGGTAGCACCTGTACTCTGATTTTGCAGGTTCACACAAGAACCTACACAAATGGAATCAATGGGCAGTACAATATTGGCAACAGGCAGGTTGGAGTTGCTGGTGCAATAGTGGAACCTGGGGGTTGTTCTCTCCGTTAAGACTGTTCCTGCTGTGAATCCGTTTCCATCTGTTACATCTGATGCCACATAAACGGTTCTGCCAACAGGGGTGACGGTGTAATAGGTGGAGGCGTTTGTAGTATAATTTGCATCTGCAAGGTTATTGTGAGACACCTCAACAACTACGTTGGAAACACCATCCCAGCTGAAGTTACGGTCAAAATTGTGCTGAAGCCATCCTGTAGTGGATACAACCACATTTTTGGGATCAAAAACGGTGGTCACATTGTTGAAAAAGTTTCCGGAAGTTAAATCCGTGAGGCTGGTGCATCCCATTTTGATGGTAAACTCCTTGTAGAGGCTGGTCGTGGTATTCAGGTTAGCGATGTTAAATGATATCGCATTGATATTCCCGGGCGTAACACCCGCTGCAGTTAGTTCAGAGGCAAGATATAGGAACTGGTGCCGGCTCGCTTTGTAGTAATTACCATAAGGAGCAGGATAAATGGTTGAGCCGTTCGAATTCAGCAGGGTGCCGACAACTCCTGTTTGTGTGTTGGTACAGGTGTTGGTGTTCGTGGCGCATTGGCTTGCCAGGGTGCTGCATATAGAGTTGTGCGTTCCAATATTACTCACCGTGTTCAGTGGAAGTGCGGTATAGGTGGTGCGTGCAGTATTCCAGAATGCCTCAGGTGCTACAACTGACGGCTGGCGAATGAGGGTGAAGTCGGTGGTAAAGCCTCCGCCAACAGCCCAGGAAGAATCCTGGCCAATTCGTCCAATCAGGTCAATCACTCTGTCATTAAACAAAAGTCCCACGGCATCATTTCCGGAGAAGTTTAATCCGCTGGCAGTTTGATTGGTGTTGCTGATGATCTGTGATAAGGTAGCACTCGGATTGGAAACCACGAATACATCATTGGAAGGTATGGTTCCGTTTAACAGAATGGTAGAAGTTGCGGTGGAACTGCCATTGGCATATATCGCAATTTTATATCCGGTCAGACTGAGTGGCCCGCTGTTGGGATTGTATATTTCAATAGCCTTGTTGTTTCCGCTTCCTTCAATGTATTCTGAGATGATTGGGTTGATACACGTGCTTGGATCGTCAATAACAACAAAACAAGGAACAAATAAGGTATCAATTCCGAATGCGTTAGATACAATCAGGGTTACATCGTGACAACCGGCACCTGCGAAAATCACATTCGCAGGGTTTGGGTCATTGCTTATTGCAGGAAAGGCACCATCAAAAATCCAGGTGTAGGTAGTCGGATTGTTCAGTGAGGTGCTCACGAAGTTCACCCCGCCGGCACCATTCGAAGCAGTAAAATTTGCGATGGGTGGCTGACCGGTGTTGTTTTGTATGGTGATGGTGTAGTCTTCGGTCTCTCCTGAGAAGAATTGGGTACAGGCGTCACCGGGACCATTAAG
>JBIIMV010000410.1:0-7977 GCA_044337805.1 Bacteroidia bacterium | reverse complement strand
GGATTACCCTCGATATTGAAACTGATATTATCGTAGGTGCTTGCACCATTACCGATTTCTCCGTTACATACAATACTTCCATAAACGGTCAGATAACGATTGCCGTTCAAAGTAGTACTGTTGGTGAATAGTTTACCTCCCGCATCAACAATCAGATTCTTGATAGGTTGCGAGGCATGTGAGGTAGAAACGGTAATAACACAACCTGAGGTGATTCTTACAGAAACTCCTGTACCATTAGGGAAGGAAGAAGTATTTACCCAGGCACTTCCATTCCAGATTTGCCAGGTAGTGGTTCCGTTCCATGCTGCATTAACAGCAGGACGTGTTTGAAAGTCCCCGATTTGTGGAACATCAGGTGTAGAGGCAACGATAACCCCATCACTCCAAACCGTTCCTTTACGGGTAAAGATTTCAAAATAATACAAGGTACCATTGGTAAGACCAGTAACGGTAAGGCCGGTTCCGGTGGTGTTTTTAAATACCGCATATTCACTAGCGGGAAGATTGGCCCCTGAACTGCCGGTGCTGAACGCGGCATTTGCAGTATACAAGGAACCATTTCCGGTAGGGTTGGCTGTTACAAGTGTTCCTGCTTTCGCCACAACCATGATTTCGTCAAAACAGGCGGCAGGATTGGTCCAGCCGAGAGTTACCTGCGTATTTCCTGCGTTGGCATAGAAAGTAGTAACATCAGGCGCATTCAGATAAACGGCCAAAGCATTTGGGTTCTGAGTAACATTCACCAAAGAAACAGGAGGATCACTCGCGATAACCCTGATTCTGTAATTTAGACCCGTTGAGGTACCGGCAGGTATGGTTGCAGAAATACTTCCTGAATTAGCGGTGGAAGCAAGGGTACCAATATCGGTCGGTATTGAAAAACTACCACTGGCATCACTTAATTGTGCTGTATAAACGTTGAGGGCATTGTAGGTTCCTGTGGAGGTGAAGGGAACAGACAGGGCTATTCCGCTTGTGTTACTGATACAGAAAGGACTACCGGAAATAGTGGTGGTGGTAACGGTATTCGTAGGAACAAAATCCGTCATGCTGATATCATCAATATTCAACCTGGCTGTTCCTCCGCTGAGTTTAGAAATCCTGATTCTGATATCTCCCGGAATATTTACTGCAATTGCCTGTGGTGTAAGAGATACCGGTGCTGTAAATACCGAGCTTATAAAGGCTGTATAAGTAGCTCCACCGTTATCCGAAACTTCCATCCTCCAGGTCGAAACGGCATCTACCCCATAACGCGCATGATTGATAACCACTGTTCCAAGGCCATTAGGCTTATCAAACAACATGAACACCGTTCCGCTGTTTTGAATTCTGGCCGCTTTTGCACCATTTTTCTTATCTGAACCTGTGGCTCCAATGAGTGCATCATTAAAACCCCATAATCCAAGATTACACACGGCTGAACCATTGGCATAAGTGATTTTTGTTCCGGATTCAAAGGTTTCTATAATGGATGGCGCAAAGGGGGTTGCCTGACTCGCCGTGGCAGGAGATGTAAGCAGATAGCAATCCCCGGCGCTGTTAAACTCATAAAATGCAAAATGATAAGTGGTTGAGGGTGAAAGACCGGTGAGAGTGAAGGAGTTGGAAGTGCCGTTATAAGCAACATATTGGAATGAACCCAAATTATCACCTCCACCATAAGTGCTTGATGCGGTATAGGCGGTTCCAATAACGGGACTCGCAGTAACGGCAGAACCTGCTCTAACAATTACCAAACGATTGGTTCCATTACCTGCTGCAAAATTAACCGTCATTTGCGAAGCGGTTACTCCTACAAATCCCACCGATGAAGGTTGCACGCTTGGTGAGGTGCAGGAACCCGGAGGTGTAGTTACTGTTACTGTTTGGGCACCTGCTGTGAGGTAATTGTAAGTTTCAGGATGGGTTCCATCCCAACAGAATGGAATCAGAAGGTAGTTATAAGTAGTGTTCGGACCAAGGCCGGTATTGCTGAAGGTAGTAGCAAGTTCAGCAATCGTTGAACTCACAATTACACCGGTTGATACCGTAGGTGCATTTCCATTGGTTGCGCTGAATACAGGTACTGCCGGGTTAGTGGCTCTTGCAAGAATATATCCCTTTACGGTAGCACCTGAGGCCGGGAATCCTGCGGCATCCCAGGAAAGATCAATTTGTGTAAAAGAAAAAGGATTACCAAGGAAAGTTCCTGCTTGAAGATTCGGAGGGTTTGAAAGCGTATAAAAGCTCACATCGCTACCGTAACCAGAGCCTGCCGTGTTGGTTGCATAGGCTCTGACATAATACAATGTTTGAGGATTCAGAGAGGTAAGTGAAGAAGAAAAAGTTCCGGTTCCGCTTCCATCTGTGGTACTGCCAAGCCCGGGAAGTACAGGAGAAGAGGTGGTATTCCAAACAACTCCTCTTGCACTGATGCTTCCACCGCCGGCAGAGGTGGCATCACCACCCGATGAAGCACTATTCTCTGTGATCGCTGTGACCAATGCATTGGTAAGCACTGTAGGAATTACAGGCGTGATGGTTTGAACACCACCCGCGCTGATACTACCGGCAATATTCGCAAGAACAAATGTTAAAGTTGGATTTGCACCCAACTGAATGGTTCTAGGAGTGACTGCCGAAGCATTGGTATTGCAGGTAATCCAGAAATAACCTGTGGTGCCCGAATTGATTGCTTGTGAAACTCCTGTAAAGTTGAACGTACCGGGACCTGCAGACGCAACAGTAGCTATTGAAGAAGCAGAACCGAAGACTGAAGTGGTTCCATACCATAAGGTAAAATTGCCGGTTAATTCGGTGGCGGTATAAGTTCCGGTGGTTGAAAAGGAAAGACTTGATAAGGTAGCGTTCGAAGTGCTGACAGCCGCCTGAAAATGAGAGATAATGTGATTATTGATACCCGGCTGAACGTTGGCAGCAGCTACCTGAGAAGGAGATGAAAGGGCAATATCAGGGGTCAGTGTAACCGTGGTCTGAGTGGCAGTAACCGGAGTGCTGCTATAATTGGCACTCCATCCGTTTCCATTTAAAGCATAAACTGAAACATAATAGGTTATTCCATTACTTAAACCATTAACCACCAATGCGCTAGGCTTGTTATAACCGATGTACACCACAGTACCATTCCCGATTGTTCCTGTACAAACATCTGTTGCAGAAGCCATCACGGTGGGATCACTAACGAGATTTGCAGTATTATCATTTAAGGTTCCGGCATAACATGTATAACGATCTGTTGGATTGGTTGGGGCAGCACTTGCACGAATAACCACCGCATAACGAGTGGTGTTTGCAGTTTCTCCGCTAAAGCTAATGCCGGAGGCATCTATGGTAATTGAGGTGGCGGTAACAGAAGAGAAGAAAACCGTTCCTGAGCTGTAATTAGATTCGTTGAAGAGAATGTTTTTATTGTTAAATCTTGTTGGTTGGGCACTTCCGCTGGTGGTCCAATTTGCTATGTTCACAACAGAAGTTCTGATGGTTCCGGCATTGCCGGACACAGTACCGCTGTACAGACCGTTATCTAAAGTTCCTATGTAAAAGTCACTGCTTGTTCCGGGGGCTTTGGAGTCATTGGCTGAGGTGGCACCGGTATTCCAGTTTGCGACGGCATCTGTACCTGTAATGCCTGCAATGAAAGAAGGAGTCGCTGCGGAACCAATGTATAAGATGGCCTGATCACCTGATGTAGAAATATTGAAATTGGAAACACCTGCAACATTGGAGCCTGATCCATAGATATGCATGAGACCATCAACATCGCTTTGATCATTCGTTCCTGCATTTTCATCAAATCTCAAAATAGTTCCTGCAGGAATATCTGAGAAGGCCGTGGTATTGGGAATGGTGTAATTACCTTCTCCGGAACGCATCGCATTGGTGCTCAAAATTCCATTATCGGTAAGCACTGCATTCCTCAGATCAAGTCTTCTAAGAGTAATAAACTCGATACCATCGGGTGCCGAGGATTGAAAAGTAGTGAAGGCGATATCTCCTCCTGTCGGAACAGAAGAATAGGTAGTGGTTCCATTTGCAAGCGGAACAATAGGTGCAGTGAGGTAATTGTAGGATGCAGATGCAGAACCATTATACCCGTAAGGGAAAAGAAGAAAATGATAGGTGGTACTGCCGCTCAAACCCGCAACTACGGTAGAGGTGGTGGCTATATTGGTAATGATGGCGGCTACCGTTCCGTCACCAATACTGTTGCCGACGCTATATCCGTTCGCATCGGAAGGAGAGCCTGTTGGTGCTGCTCCTGCTCTCATTAAAATCAGATAACCGGCTGCATTGGTGAGGGTACTCGCCGCACTAAAATTGAGAGTAAGAGCAGAAGCCGTTGGAGAGGTAACGGTAAAAGAAGCGGCATGAGCCGTAGGTTCAAGACTTAATGTGGTGAAGGTAAGATTTGAGCCATAAGAAGTGACACCGTTATTATTGGTGGCATAAGCACGGTAATTATATGTGGTTCCTGCAGTTAAACCGGTGATGGCGCTGGTATAGTTGGCTGTTCCCGTTCCATCATTGGTTGAGTTTAATGATGGTACCGTTGGGTTGGCTATAGGTCCCCATACTACCCCTTTACCGGAAATGGTAGTAGCACACGTTGAACTGATAGTATTACCACCGGAAGAGGCTGCATTGGTTGAGATGGAAGAAGCTGTTGTTGTAGAAACAGAGGGAGTTCCTGCATCTCCGGTTCCTGAACAGGCCTGATTGAGGGTGCTTGCACCGGTACTGGTATGGGTGATGTTACCTGAGGCCGCGCCTCCTGAAGAAGGACTAAATCTCACATAAATGGTGGTAGCGGCAACAGTTCCGGATGAAGGTGCCAATGACAAGGTGGAAGGATTAGAAACAAAGCCAGAACCGCTGGTTAATGAAATTTGAAAACCCGCAGGAGGTGTGATAATCAGGTTAGCAGTGAGATTGCCACCTGAAACCTGATACGTTTGCTGTGCTGAATTGGAACCTGCACATACTGTTCCAAAGGAACTCAGGGAACCGGTTACGGAAATAAAGGGAGAAGCCGGATTGATAAAGGTTTTGGTACCTGCAACCGCAACACTCCCTGTTGGGGTTCCCAAAGCAAAAGTCAGGGTTGGATTCGCGGAAACGTTCAAGGTGCGGTTACCACCTGAGGTACCGGAAGCATTAGCGACAATCCAAAAATATCCTGTGCTGCCGCTATTGATAGCTTGTGTAAGAGAATTAAAGGTATAAGTGCCTGCTGCTCCACTTGCAACGGTTGCAATAGAAGAAGCAGAACCGAAAACAGAAGTTGTACCATAATACAAGCTGAAGTTGGCTCCCAGATCAGAGGCGAGATAAGAACCTGTGGTAGTAAATTGAAGGCTGTTTAAGGTTGCATTAGCTACGCTGACTGCAGCCTGAAAATGCGATAAAATATTATTGGTACTACTTTGACTGACATTGGATGCAGCCGTTTGAGAAGGTGATGAGAGAGTAATAGTTGGAGGAACATTCAAAGTAATGGAGAAATTATCTATGGCCAATCCTTGAGCGTTGGTAGCTCCTCCGGTACCTGTATAGGTCCATCTTAAATAATAAGTAGTGCCATTAGCAATACTTAAACCTGTAAGGGTGAAAGATTTTGAAATGGAGGCAGGAGGATTGAAAATAACATTATTATTAGGGTCGGCAGCGTAAGCCTGATCTCCGCTTGTTGCGGAAGTGGTGGCGGTTGAAATATTTCCATGAAAAAAAGTCCAGTTAAATGCTCTGCTACCTGAACGGTATTTTTCATAATCCCAAGATAGAGTAATGCTATTGATGGTAGAGCCGGTATTATTGGTAAAGGCATAGATGATGCTTCTCGGAGAAGAAAAACTGCTGGAAGTTAAAAACCCTATGGCGCGTTCGGTGGACGAAGCGGTGACTCCATTAGCGAAATTATAGAACCCCCCTGAACTGGTACCGTTCAGAATACCTGTCCCACTCGTACCTGCCGCTAGTGTGGTGACAGTGGTTCCGGTAGCCCAATCAGCGCCGGTTTTGAACCCCGTAGGTAGTGATGCTGATGCAAGAGTACCAATGGCAAAATTCTGGGTAACGGGAGTATTAGGTGTTGTAATAGATTGTTGCCCGCGCAATTCAACGAAAGGCATAAGCAAAAAAAGTATAAGTATCTCACCCAACTTCAACGCAAGAATCGGTGTTTTTTTCATCTGTAAAATTTATCTTCTAAGATGAAATAATCCCTTTTGCCGAATTTTAAGTCCCTAACAATAAATCATTAATATATAAGTGGAACAACAAGATTAAAAACGAAATGATGCCTAACAATGTGGTATTGTGGGCAATCAAAAGAGCGTGTGGTCACCGCGACTTGATTAGTCGTGCAGAAGCATTGTATTTGCCCGAGGAAATTCTTAAAATATGAACGCCAGGAATCAAAGAAGAAACAGGGAAACGTATTTCGCCCAGTCCCGAAGGAAAAGTAAGTTTCTGAGACATACATATTTTACCTTCGGCATTTAATAACTCAAACAATAAATCAGAAGTTTCAGGTAAATAAAACTGCGTACCCACAAAATCAGAGGCAGGATTGGGTGAAATTGATAGAATTACGGGCGTTGGAGGTGCAATATTAATGCCGAGAGGCTGATAATTGGGTTCGGGTGCAAGGGGAGGATTTATATTTCTTGGAGTTAAAAATTGAATAGTATTCTCTAAATGGTTCTGATTGAAGTTACACCTGCGTGCAGCGTTTACCGATGAGGTAAAATTCCGATCGGTTACCGTGCTCATATATACCCAATCACCTTGAACTCTCTGGGTATCTACATCAAAAAGCAGATAACCTCGCTGACTTAATTCTGCATACTTAACATGAGGATTAAAAATCTGAATAATCGCGGTAGGTACAGTGAATGTTAAAAAACTGCTAGAAGTTACACTGGTGCAAACAAACTCTACCGCTACTGAACCGACACCCGTTGACCCATTGTAATTCGAGGTTTGAAGTGGAACATCATTACCCCAGGAAGTATGGATGTCTCCGGTAAGAAAAACACAATTATTGATTCCCTGATTTTGAATATGACTTAGGATATTTGTCCTTTCGGCGGGATAACCATCCCATTGATCTTCGTTTACAGCTGATCCAAAAATTGACAGAGGAGCTATCATTACCTGATTGCCAATAAGCTTCCAACGAGCATTGCTGGCAGATAATTCTGATTTAAGCCAACTTAATTGTGCCGATCCCAATAAGGTACGGTTGGTATCGGTAACCACCGCTCCACTAGTTCCGGCCTGTTCCTCCCGTCCTTCGAGACGGGTGTCTATCATTATCATATCCACCAGATCGCCCCATTGGAAGGTGCGTTTGATGCTATTGTTCACTACTTCTATAGGCATCCATTCAAAATAGGCCTGAACACCTGCCCCCCTGCGGTCTGCCCACAAACCTTCCGTAGCAGGGGTATGGTTTTCGGCTCCACCCATCCAGGAATTATTGGCCGTTTCATGATCATCCCAAACCGTAATAACCGGAAACTGCCGGTGTAATTCCTGAAGGTCAACATCTAATTTGTATTGAGAATGCCTGATACGGTAGTCTTCAAGATTCAATATTTCAACAGCGGGCTCATGGAGTCTACTGGTATCACTACCGGGAGAAAAGTCATCAATTCCGTACTCGTAAATATAATCTCCGAGGTGAATAACGGCATCAATATCGTTCTTGTTCACAATATCACGGTAAACATTGAAAAAGCCATCCTGAAAATTAGAGCATGATAAAACGGCAAACCTGAGCTGATTAATACCTCCTGCAGGTGCGGTGCGTGTTCTACCCATCGGTGAAAGAACACCATTGTGTGAAAAGCGATAAAACATCCAAGTATTCTGCGGTAAATTAATCGCTTTTACCTTTACGGTGTAATCAGTAAGGGCAGTGGTCATGGTATCCCCAGAGGCCAGGATATTCGTAAAATTTGTATCAAG
>JBIIMV010000065.1:0-6706 GCA_044337805.1 Bacteroidia bacterium | reverse complement strand
CGAGCATCATATCACCAAAGGCAAAATAAAGCAGCAGCAGAATCATGAAAAGGGCTACAGGAACGGCTATCATAAGACGTGTCTTTGCCTTCTCCAGATTTTCAAAAGAGCCACCGAACTGCAGACTGTAGGCAGGTGGCAGATGCAGCCCCTTGCTTGCCTTTTGTTTGAGCTCTTCTACAATGCTCTGTACATCGCGACCTGAAACATTAAAGCCTACCACGATTCTGCGACGTGCATTTTCTCTCTGTATCTGATTCGCACCAACCTCCTGCGTAACCTGTGCAACCAGGGCAAGCGGCATCGGATGTCCGTGCACGTTATAAACATTCAATCTTGAAATATCTTCGGTGTTTACTCTTGCGTGCGCAGGCATACGAATAACGATATCATAACGTTTTTCATTTTCATACCAGTCTCCTGCCTTTAATCCCGCATAACAGGCGCTGATCTGTTCATTGATTTCCTGCATGCTCACTCCGTAGCGTGCCATAGCAGCACGTTGCGGACGTATGATCAGCTGTGGCATTCCCTCCACCGGCTCTACATAGACATCTACCGCACCTTCTATGCCGCCTGCAAGTTCTCCCAATCGCGCTGCATAACGTACCAGGGTGTCGAGATCTTCTCCGAAAATTTTACATACCACATCTTGTCTTGCTCCGGTCATTAACTCATTGAAGCGCATTTGCACCGGATATTGAAAACCGGTACTCAGAGCAGGTAGATCCTGCAACACCTGCTGCATTTTTTCGGCAAGCTCCGGAAAACTTCCTGCACTTGTCCATTCTGAAGGTGGCTTTAATATCACCATCATATCGGCAGCTTCCATTGGCATGGGGTCGGTGGGAACTTCGCCGCTGCCTATCTTGGTCACCACACGTTCTACCTCGGGAAAGTTCTTCTTCAACAATCCCGCTGCCTTTCCGGTGAACTCCATGGTGGTTTGCAGATTGCTGCCTGTAGCTACTCTGGCCTCAACGGCAAAGTCTCCTTCTTCCAATTCGGGAACAAACTCCCCGCCAAGGGTACTGAGCAAATAGACAGATATCAGGAACAAGGCAAATACGGCAGCAAGAATCTTACCCGATTGCCGGAGGCTCTTTCCCAAAAGAGGGAGGTAAAACCGCCGGAGTCGGCGCATCATGCGGTCTGCGAAAGTTTCGTGATGCTGTTCACCTTTCTTCAGAATAAGTGAACTCATCATGGGAATGTAAGTAAGACTTAATATAAAAGAACCTATTAATGCAAAAGATACGGTTTGTGCCATCGGACGAAACATTTTCCCTTCAATGCCCTGCAGAGAGAAAATGGGAAGATAAACGGCAAGGATGATGAACTGTCCGAATACGGCACTCTGCATCATGCCTCCTGCGGCCTCAAGGGTGAGCTCGTCTTTTCCTCTTAAACGTGCCTGTTGCTGTGCAAAAAGGTGAAGCACCGCCTCTACCACAATCACAGCGCCATCAACTATTAAACCAAAATCCAATGCTCCCAGACTCATGAGGTTGCCGCTTACTCCAAAGCTGTTCATCATGATAACGGCAAACAACATGGATAGCGGAATAACAGAGGCCACAAGCAAGCCGGCACGCAGCTGGCCCAGGAACAAAACGAGAATAAATATAACGATAAGGGCTCCTTCGAGAAGGTTGTTTTCTACCGTGCCAATGGCGCTATTGACCATCTTGGTGCGGTCGAGAAAGGGCTCAACCAAAATCCCTGCAGGAAGGGTCTTCCTGATTTCATCCATCCTCTGCTTTACGGCCGACACCACCTCGCTGCTGTTGGCATCCTTCAGCATCATCACAATGGCCCCTGCTACTTCACCCCGGTCGTCGAGGGTAAGGGCGCCGTAACGGTTGGCATATCCCTCCGTCACCAAAGCAACATCACGTATCAATACAGGCTTTCCATCTGGCTGTATCCTGATCAGGGTATTCAGAATGTCTTCTTTCGTTTTGAGCAAACCATCTGTACGGATAAAGAGTGCGAGCGGGCCTTTCTCGATGTAGGAGCCACCTGCATTAAAGTTGTTCTTGCTGATGGCGTCGTACACGTCGGAAATACTCAATCCCAGAGCCTGCAGTCTGGGTGGATCGGCCTGTATCTCTATCTGCCTGAGCTTTCCACCAAAGCTGCTCACCTCAGCTACCCCTTTCACACCAAGCAGCTGCCTGCGTATCACCCAGTCCTGTATGCTGCGTAATTCACTGAGACTGTAACGCTGCTCATAACCGGGAGCAGCACGCACGGTGTATTGAAAAATCTCTCCGAGGCCGGTGGTAACAGGACCAAGCTCCGGACTTCCCATACCGGCAGGCAAATCGCGGCTTACGGCCGCAATACGCTCGGAAATCTGCTGACGGGCAAGCATGAGGTCGGTCTCCTCATCAAATACCACCGTTACCACCGACAAACCGAAACGCGAAAAACTGCGAATCTCTTCAAGACCGGAAATATTGCTGCACGACTGCTCTACAGGAAAAGTTACAAGACGCTCAATATCGCTTGCCGCAAAAGAAGGCGCCACAGTGATAATCTGTACCTGCTTATTGGTAATATCGGGCACCGCATCAATGGGCAACCTGCCCAGCTGATAGCTGCCATATACCATCAAGCCCAGAACGCCGAGGGCTACGATAAGTTTGTTCCTTATGGAAAAGGAAATGATTTGTTGAAGCATAATATTTGTTGAATGAAGTGACGCTGCCCGGGGCAGAAAAATTCATTAAACAAATCGCGGAGGCTGGAAAACAGTGGCCTTTATACCCTCAGAAGGAGGATTGTGGTAAAAAGCCTGTAAGGCAAACAAGGCAAAAACAGGTCTGCTGAGGGAAAACGGCTGACTATGAATCACTGCCGGAGAGATGCCCTGACAGGAGGTGAGCTTATGCTTGCTTCCAAAAGGAAGGTCCGCATGCCGCGGATCATCATCTGCATGGGTGCCCGCATAATGGCTGTCAATGAAATTCAGGAATCCCGCATCTGTATGGTTCTGCATGTGCTCAACGAAATGGTTGAACAGATGATGCAGCCTGAATAATTCATGGCTCTCCGTACCTGTAAAAATGTACGCAGACAACATGAACATGAGGAAACATTTTTTCACCTCACAAAAATAGGGTTTTGTCTCGTTCCTGCGGGTGTACCCACGGGCATCGACCATGATTTATTTTGCTTCTGAATAAGGCAGGACAGCCAAGCAAAACATCTTTTAAGTCTGCCTTAACAACAATGGTCCATTGTGTATCGGAGAGGAAACAGACAGGCATTCTGAACCCTCTCCCCTATCCAAAGCCTCTGTAAATGAAAATGGTTGTGAGGATAGTGCTTGCTGCATGCAAACGTTTTTTGAGCAAAGCAGCATACAACGCAGGCTTGTGCCGTCAATTCCGTACGATAAACCTTCCTCTCCAACAGCCTCACCTCTGTGTGAGAAAACATACAGCTTCAGGAAGGTCCGCAACCCTTAAAAAAATTCTCACTTATACCCATCATGCAAGCCTCTGCCGGCAAGAATATCAGGTATGCTTTTTTGAATTCTTCTCAAACGTGTGACTGCCTGCCGTGGCTGAGCAAAAAACAGCAGATACCCTCGCTGCCGGCCGGGTGTGAGCGCACGAAAGCATTTCTCATGCAGCGGATGTTCCTCAAAATAACGTTTCAGCTCTTCAGGATATTCGTATTCGCCCATGCTCCTGGTCTGCACTTTTTCGCCGCGCGCCTCTATCGCAATGGCTTCGCTGAGATATGCCGGAATAAGATGCTCTGTGGCCCGGAGCGATGAAAGGTCTGTAAATTTCATCAGCCTTGCCGATTGACTTTCCTTGCCCGGAGGAACCAAAATGCCGTACTCATCTTTTAACAATACTCCTTTCAAAAAGCTGATGAAAGCCACATCCTTAAAGGCTCCCAACAAGACTACGTTCTTCCCCTGATGCGTATAACAGGGAGCTCCCCATTTGCTCTCTTCTTTTAATCCGCTTTGCAGCAAATATCCTCTGAGCGTATGCAGCACTTCACTATGGGTATGCACCTTGCAATGCGGGGTTCCGCCAAGTTCGCATCTTCCGCAGCCTATCGAAAAATAGAGCGCTGCATCTTTGGTCATTTTCATGGAAGCCATGCCTTATCGCAAAACAAAAATTTATTTCCTGCCATTAACAACTTCCGGGTCTCCCATTTTTCCCGTCTGGTAATCGCGAATGCACTGCCTGATCTGATCTTCGGTATTCATCACAAAAGGTCCATAGGCAAAAAGATGTTCTTTCAGTGGCTCACCTCCGAGCAAAACAAATTCTGCATCCTGTTGCACAAAAACACGCAAGGCCTCGGCACCCCGCTCAAAGAGAACCAGCTGATGTGCACCGGCCTTCACCCTTCCTTCTGTTTCAACCTCACCCCGCACCAGATAGATAAACGCATTGTGCAGGGCATCAACAGGAAACTCTATACGCGCACCGGCCCCGGCCTTTATGTAGTAGTAGAAAGCAGGCGAAAATGTTTCTATCGCCGATTTTTGTCCGGCAAGCTCCCCGAGAATCACCATGATTTCATACTGTTCGGTCTTGATATATCCGTAATCCTTTGAACCGAAAAGCCGGGTGCTGGGAGCAATAAACTTATACCGCGAGGGCATATTCAGCCATATCTGAAAGCCATGATACATGCCGCCTTCATCGTAAAGCTGCTTGCCCGTCTCCTCCATGTGTATGGCCCCTCTTCCGGAATGAAAAAGCATAAAATCTCCCTTGCCTATCTGAAAATCAAAATTCAGACTGTCGCGATGGTGACCACTGCCACTGAGAAAAAAAGTGGTCGGGGTAACTCCTGCATGCGGATGCGCATCCACGCGCAGGGGCTGAGCACCCGTATTGAGATTCACCGGCCCGAATTCATCAAGCATCACGTAAGGAGAAACATAATCATCACGGTCTCCGGCAAAGGCACGCAAGATGGGCAAGGTACCCACCATACTGCGTCCTGCACTTAACACTGCATGTACCTTACGATAGCCCTTATCCTGCATCAGTCCCGATTCGCCGAATGCCAGCCGTGGTACCAGTGCCGCCGCACCAAGTATAGCAGTACCCTTCAGTGCATCTCTTCTGTTCATGTCTTCCATGTATATAGGTTGATGATTTCTTATTTACAAAGGTAGGGCATGTTTTGTTCGCTTCGGCAGGACATATTTGCGCGGGCCTCCCGCAACGCAGGAAAACCGCATTATCCGTGCAGCGGAATACCCTACATGGAAAACAGACCCGGGAGGTGAAAAAAATCACCGCACATAGAAATGCCGGCACATAGCGCCATGCTCCCACATCCTGCTTATTTTTGCTACGATGCACACAAAAACAGAGCACCCTGTCTCAGCACCTGCCTTTACCCTGAGCCTGTGTGCCTTTATACTGCTGTATTTCCTGAACATGCGCCTCGATGTTATGGAAGTAGATGCCGCACAGTATGCCTCCATCGGCATGGAAATGCTGATGAATGGCTCCTGGCTTGAAGTCTATCACGGCGGCAAAGATTATCTCGATAAGCCTCCCCTGCTCTTCTGGTGCAACGCCACCTCTATGGCCATCTTCGGCATCAACACCTTCGCTGCCAAGCTACCCGGCGTGCTGGCACTGCTCCTTAGCCTGCTCTCTCTGTTTCGTTTCTGCCAGATCTGGTATTCGCTGTCCATCGCCCGCCTCGCCACGCTGGTGCTGGCATCCTCACAAGCCTTTCTGCTGATGAGCAACGATGTAAAAACCGACGGACTGCTCAGCGCCTGGATCATGATGGCCCTGTGGCAAGGCTCCGTCTTCCTGCACAAGAACTCTCTGAAATCCATCCTGCTGTTCTCCCTTTCACTGGCCCTGGCCCTGATGACCAAAGGACCATTAGGCTTCCTTCTGCCCTGCGGAGCCCTCATGCTGCACCTCTTGCTCAGCCGCAGCCTGAAGCGCTTGCTGAACCCACGGCTGCTGCTCGTGCTACCCATCATTGCCCTGCTCATTACCCCGATGTGTATAGGACTGTATGAACAATTTGACCTGCATCCCGAGAAGGAAGTATATGGACTAAAAGGTCCATCCGGACTGAGATTCTTCTTTTGGACGCAGAGCTTCGGCCGCATCACCGGAGAGATATACTGGAACAATGGTGCGCCCTGGCATTTCTTTCTGCTGAGCATGTTGTGGGATTTCGCACCATGGGTTCTCTTTTTCTGGTTAGCCGTCATCAGGCTGCTCCGAAAAACAGAAGAGAGAAAAGCCCTGCCCGAATACATGAGCCTCAGCCTGTTTGCACTCGGCATGCTCGGCATGTCTGCCTCACAGTATAAACTTCCGCATTACATCTTTCCACTCTTTGGCTCTTGTGCCGTTATCACGGCAAACTTCCTGCAGCAACAGTTCCTGCAGCAGGCCATCAGAGCGAGCATGAAGACCCTTGCCATGCTCTTTGTGCTTGTACCCCTGCTTGCCTATATCCTTATTTTTCCTGCCACTATCCCGGCCTGGTGTTTCAGCATCGTTGGCCTCTGCGCCGTGTGCTATTTCGCATTTGCGCTAAAGCAGGAACTCACGTCCCTGTTCCTGGCACTGGCCTGCTTCGGCACCGTGTTGTCGCTTTGGTTTTATCCCTCCCTGCTCAGGTATCAGTCCTCCTCCCTTGCCGGACACTACATCAGGCAACACGGCACAGCGCAACA
>JBIIMV010000091.1:0-5688 GCA_044337805.1 Bacteroidia bacterium | reverse complement strand
CATCCATAACATCCACATGAACCCAATCAGCCCGAGACTGATTAATCATTTCCAAATCACGACCTAAATAGGCCATGTTGGCAGAAAGAATAGAAGGAGCTATTATCGGTGATTTCATACACAAAATTAGATGAAATCACCGATGAAATATACACTATCACATGTAAGTGCGTAAAATTCTACAATCAGAATTGAATTTAAGTGATTGAATGGACTTGTCTTTTACCTGTCTGACCCTTTCAGGGGTTAGACCCACTTTTTCAGAAATCTCATCCAGAGAAAGAGGAAAATCCCTGTTGAGCCCAAAAAATAATCTTAGAATTTGAGCATCTCTGGGTTTGAGGTAATGAAGGAATCTCTCCACTTCATTTTTTAGGGATTCATTCATCAGTTCAGCTTCCGGAGCCGCATCCTCATCACAGAGCACATCATACAGATTAACTGAGTGTTCCTCACCACTTCCGAGAGGGGCATCCATAGAAAGCGGACGCAAACCCAGCTGAATGGAATCCGAGACTTCATCTTCAGACAACTTCAGGGCCATAGACAACTCGGAAGCGGTTGGCTCCCGTTGAAACTCTTGCTCAAGTCTGGCATAACCCTGATTCACACGAGTAATGGCTAAGGATTTATTTGATGGGAGTCTGACTATTCTGGATTGCTCAGATAATGCCGCCAATATAGACTGACGGATCCACCAGACCGCATAGGAAATAAATTTAAATCCTCTTGAATGGTCAAAGCGGTAAGCGGCTTTTATCAAACCAAGATTACCTTCATTAATAAGATCTGGCAAACTCAACCCCTGGTGCTGATATTGTTTTGAAACAGAAATAACAAAACGAAGATTTGCGGTCGTGAGTTTGTTAAGAGCTGCCTTGTCTCCGTTTTTTATTCTCTTAGCCAATTCAGCTTCCTCATCCGGGGTAAGCAATTCTACTTTAGCAATTTCTCTTAGGTAACGATCAAGCGAGGCCTCATCGCGCCTTGTAAATTGGCGGTTAATTTTAATGTGCCGGACTGCCATAGGAAACTATTTTGTTTCCCGTTGTTACGAACAGGCAAAGACAGGGTTACAAAATTGACGGGATTTCATGCCATGCCAGTTCATCACCTTGAAAGAATAAACTCCGCGACCCATTGAACCACTCGCCCAAATTTAAATATCTTGAACTGCCTATTGGAATATCTAAAACGAGATGACGATGCCCGAAAACAAAATAATCGACATGAATACGCTTCAGATAATCTCTGCAAAAACAAACCAGCCATTCGTTATCATCGCCCAGATATAATTCTCTGGAGGTTGCAGCCCGGCTTTTGCCTGACCAAAATCGAGCAAGCCAAATTCCAATATCAGGATGAAGCCAGCGAAATAACGTAACGAAAGGAGGGAATAAAAATACCCTTTTCATGAATTTATAGCCATGGTCACCCGGCCCAAGTGCATCACCATGACCAATAACAAATACCTTTCCGTTTATCAACCATTTTTCAGGGTTACTATGCAAGATAAGTCCGGCTTCGTTTTTAAGATATTCTCTGGCCCAAAGATCATGGTTACCACGAAAAAAATGAATCTCCACACCTTTATCAGTTAAATCAGCCAAAGTTCCCAGGATTCGGGTAAAACCCTTTGGAACAGCATAGCTGTATTCAAACCAGAAATCAAAGAGGTCACCCAGAATGAATATCACACCGGCTTCAGGAGCAACCGAACGAAGATATGCGCAGAGCACACGCTCTCTTTTTAGGCTGAGCTCGGTATTAGGCACTCCCAAATGGACATCTGAGATGAAAATAGCCCTTTTACCAACCGGAAGAATTAACTCTTTTCCTTGTAAAACCTCATTGCTCATAATTCCTGCTCATTTGTAACAACAGATAGCAAAGTTCCTGATATTGCTTTGTGGCATCAGCCATCAAATGCCAGGTATCAAGCGCATTGTGGCGCATCTGAAGCCAAGCTGCTTCATCAATAGTGGTAATCTGCCTTAAGAGTTCAGCTACTTCCTTACTGCCGGGATCGGCAGGCAGGAGAAATCCGTTTTCTCCATTCTTAATTACTTCGGAAACACCTCCGACATCGGTGGAAATAACGGGTATGCCGTAAGAAAGCGCTTCAAGCATCGAATGCGGAATATCTTCTGAAGAACTTAGAGAAATATAAACATCCGGAGATTCCTCAGCAAGAATCCTATTCACGACCTGAGCAGTTGAATCGCCTATGAAACGAAAAGTAATATTTCTTTTGCTCAATAAACGATTGAATGTCTTTTGATTAAGGTCAGCTATCTTCGAATCTCCACCGATATGACACCAATCAATGTGAATCCCCTCAATAACCTCAAGTGCATCGATAATAGATTCAACTCTCTTATATTTATCAATAAAAGAAATACTGACAAGCTTAATTTTTTTTCCTTTGAGGGGGAGAAATGATGCCCTTTCAACTTGCCCGGTTCCAGGCCTCATTACCATCATGCGGGAGGCATCATAGACACCATATCGTTCGGCCACATAACGAAGGGAATGATTGGTCGGGAAAAATGTAGCATCCATATTTTTCAGCACATATGCCCTGAAAAGCTGAAGCATTGACTGCCCTCGATGGAGAAATTCAGGCAGACTTGGAAAGCGGGTAAAGATTCCTTTAACCCTAAATGAATTTGATAGCAGGACCAGAGCGAGTGATCTTTCATCAAAACCGGTATTAAAAAAAATAGTTTTGTGCAGAGGCACCCTGTTTGACAGGGAAAATTTCCGCAATAATCTGGCGATTTTGCTTGCTTTGGTGTAATAGGCAAGAATCTTTCTAAAATCAGCAAATCGCATAGATCTGGACAAAATACCTGCCTGTATTTTCTTTTCACGCCAAAAGAGAGGATTTAGAATGAAACGTAAACCTCGGAGTTTATCAAAAAAAGAAGGCTTTAAGGGAAAATAAACCACCAAAACATTTTCAGGAAGTTTAATGTGCTGCTTCCCGGTTCGTTCAGAAACGAAAATGTAAATTTTCGTGAAATGCTCAGAGAAGTTCTGAATTTCGTTCAGGAGATAAGGTTCCCGGTAGCCATAAGGAAAAAAACGGGTGAAAATGACCAGAAACCTTTTGTGCAAAATACTGAATTTCCACAAAAATAGAAGGTAATCGGTAAACAGCAAAAAGTCATGATAATATTAAGGTCTGTTCGATGTGGTTTTAAGGGCATAACATTATCTTAGTAAAAAAAATTTATGCCATTTCATAACCATGACGGGCCTGTATTGATACTTGCTCCTCATACAGACGATGGGGAGCTCGGTTGCGGTGGAACAATTTGTCGACTAGTTGAGGAAGGTAAGCAGATTTTTTACCTTGCCTTCAGTATTTGCGAAGAATCTGTTCCGGAAGGTTTTCCTAAAGATGCGCTTGAAAAAGAAGTAAAATTAGCAACAGCCTATTTGGGAATAAAACCCGAAAATCTAATTCTTAAAAAGTACCCGGTAAGAAAGTTCCTTGACTTCAGGCAGGAAATTCTGGAGCATCTGATTTCAATACGCAAAAAGATACAGCCTTCGATGGTTTTCATGCCCTCTTCAAGATCTTTACACCAAGACCATAAAACCATTTATGAAGAAGGCATGAGAGCTTTCAAACATCATACATGTCTTGGTTACGACCTACCATGGGACACTGTCGACTTCTCCACCACTGCTTTTTTCAGGCTTGAAAAAAGACACGTAGAAAAGAAAGTACAAGCCATGAAATTCTATGAAACACAGAATTTCAGGACTTACTGTGATGAGGAATTTCTGAAAGGTCTGGCCCGTGTTCGCGGCGCACAGATAGCCGTGCCATATGCCGAGGCTTTCGAACTCTTGCGAACAATATTCTGATGATAGAGCTGCAAGGTGAAAATTTCAGTCTGAGACAGATTGTTCCGGAGGACTACGCCCTAATCACACAATGGAATTTCGATCCGGAAATAACCCGGTATTTTAGCCCACGCCCTTCATTTAGTGAAGAACTTCAGAAACAGTGGTTTGAGAATTTATTGAATGATAAAACTAAGCTGAAGTTTATGATTATTCCCAAAAACAAAAGAGATGCTGTTGGAATGGTGGGATTACAAAATATAAATAGATTGCATGAGCGCGCGGAAGTTGGAATTAGCATTGGTGATAACAAATGGTTGGGAAAAGGTCTGGGCACAGACGCAGTAAAAACACTGCTGTCTTTTTCATTTGAAGAATTGAAATTACATCAAATCCGAGCTGAAGTATTCACCGAGAATACAAATGCCATACGATTATTTATTCGATGCGGCTTTAAGTCAGATGGAATATTAAGACATTATTGGAAAAAAGAAGGTGTATTCCGGGATGTACAATTGCTTAGCCTTCTGAAAGATGAGTTTACCGTAAAATGAACCCTTATTTATCTGTAGCGATTCATCAACCTAACTTTTTACCATGGACAGGATACTTTCTGAAAATGGCGTTATGTGATATTTTCGTTTTTCTTGACGATGTTCAATTTTCGAGAAAAAGAGCGGCAAGGACAGAGCTAATTTCGAGAGGTGGCAAGGCCCTTACCATCAGCATGCCAGTACACCTGCCGCATGGCTTCCAAACGACATATGCACAGGCTATTCCCGCTATGTCAAGCATGACGAAGAACAAATTACTTAATAAGATAAAAGAAAACTACCTGCATGCTCCTTATTTCGACAGAATCTTTCCAATTATCGAAATGAGGATCAGAGCAGATTATAAAAGTTTAAGCGATTTTAATATTGGCCTCATTAAAGACTTCTGCGTTTTATTGAAAATTGCATCAGAATGCATAACCTCATCAGAGCTAAATGTTTTATCTCAAGATAAAAACAACCGAAATCTTGAGATCGTTAAAAAACTTCATGGCAAAGTATACTGGTCTGGAACCGGGGCATTGGCCTATAACAATCCTGCCGTGTTTGAAGAAAACCAAATTCAGCTTCGCTATGCGGAAACAATTCGAGAAAAGCTAGCCTACATTGAGGCCGATGAATTACACCTCTCCATCGTGCATCAACTTTTTAACTACGGCCCGGAGGATGTTCAAAAAGAAATTTCAAATCTTAGAGATGCCCTACGCTAGAATGAAGGCAGGTAAAAAAATACTGACCATTGTTGGAGCCCGACCTCAACTAATAAAATGTGCTGCTCTTGCTCCTTACCTCAAGGAGCACTTCACCAACATCATTGTTCATACGGGGCAACATCATCAGCAAGAACTTTCAGGAAATATAATCAACGAACTAGGAATGCCGGCGCCGGATCATCAGTTGAACATATCAGGAGGCACGGGAATCTCACAGATTGGCCGAATGTTGCTGGGAATTGAACCTATTATCAAAACTGAAAATCCAGACTTAATGATTGTATTCGGTGATACAAACAGTACCGCTGCAGGTGCTATTTCAGCAAGCAAATGTGGAATTCCACTTGCTCACATAGAAGCAGGAATGAGGGAATTTGATAAGAGTATCCCGGAAGAAAGCAACAAACTCATTACATCTGTGCTTGCCGACTTCCACTTCTGCCCCACCCCTTACTCAGTAAAATGGCTTGAAGAAATGGGGATTACGAAAAATGTTTTTCAATGTGGAGATGTGATGCTTGATCTGATCGATGACAGAATCGAAATGATAGAAAATAACACAA
>JBIIMV010000038.1:0-8061 GCA_044337805.1 Bacteroidia bacterium | reverse complement strand
AGGCATTACCTATCAGAACGCTTTGAGCAGCCTCAAATCACAACAGCGAAATATTGAACTGGCAAAAAATGTTTATCGCGTTACCAAAACCAAGTATGAACAAGGCATTGGTTCCAATCTCGAAGTAGTGACTGCGGAAACTGCATTGAAAGAGGCAGAAACCAACTATTACAGCGCCCTTTACGACGCGCTGGTGGCACGCGTTGATTATCAGAAAGCCACCGGAACCCTCAAATAACCGACGATGCAAAACACATTTCATAGAACCTTCATCATGAGAAACATTCTTCTACTCACCATCTCTGCTTTTCTTCTCATATCCTGCGGCGGAGAAAATAAAGGCGATAAGCAAAGCCAGCTGGAGGCATTATACAAAGAGCACGCATCTCTGAACGAGAAAATTAAAAAACTCGAAAAAGAAATTGCCACTGAAGGTGGGGCAAAAAAAAATCAGCGTGCCTATCTCGTCAAACTGTCTGAAGTGCAGCCTGTGCCCTTCGTACATTATCTTGATATCTACGGTAAAGTTGACGCTGAAGAAAATGTGGTGGTAAGTGCCCAAATGCCCGGAACTGTGAGTAAAATAATGGTGAAGGCCGGTCAAAGGGTTAGCCGCGGACAAATCATGGCCATTCTTGATGATGGGCCCATTGTTAGTGGTATTGAAGAGTTGAAAACCGGAATCGCTTTCGCCCGAGACCTCTATGAAAAGCAGGCCAAATTGTGGGAACAGAAAATCGGCACCGAGATACAGTACCTGAGTGCAAAAAATCAGAAAGAAGCTCTGGAGAAAAAACTTGTTACCCTCCAGGAACAGCTCGACATGACGCGTGTGAAATCTCCCATTGACGGAACCGTGGACGAGGTTTACATGAAAACCGGGCAGTCAACGGCACCGGGTGCCCCCGGAATCAGAGTGCTTAATCTGGGTACGCTGAAAGCTGTGGCGGAAGTGGCCGAAACGTATGCATCAAAAGTGAAAACAGGAAACGATGTAACCGTCAGATTCCCCGACCTTGGTCGTGATGTGAACAGCAAAATCAGTTATTCCGCCAAAAATATCAATCCGCTTAACAGAACTTTTAATGTGGAGGTTAGTCTTGCTTCCGATGAAGAGTTCCATCCAAATATGCTTGCCATTCTAAAAATTGCTGACTACAAAAAAGAGTCAGCACTCATTGTGCCTGTTAATGTGGTGCAGAATTCCGAAATCGGACAGTATGTGATGCTCGCCGTTCAGAAAAATGGAAAATGGATGGCAGAAAAACGCACCGTAAAGGTCGGACAGAGTTACGGCGATAAGTCTGAGATTTTAGAAGGATTACAGCCCGGCGATAAAGTTATCACTGCAGGATTTCAGGATTTGAATACAGGCGACCTCATCAAGATGTGATGAGCATGTTGAAAATCAATGATTAAAAAAAGAAATCATGCACGATAAAGAAAAAGAATTTTTTGCCTCAAGTTGGTCTATCGACAACAAGACCAGCATTTTCGTCCTTACTCTGATCATTACCATAACGGGTATCTTCTCTTACATGACTTTGCCTAAAGAGAAGTTCCCTGATATTGTAATACCTACCATATATGTGAGTACCGTGAACTTCGGTACATCACCTACCGATATTGAAAACCTTATTACCAAACCCATTGAGAAGCAAATTAAATCTATCAGTGGAGTAAAAAAGCTTACCAGTAATTCTATTCAGGATTTCTCTAATGTAATTGTTGAATTTGATACGGATGTGGATGTTGCCGAGGCCAAGCAAAAGGTAAAGGATGCCGTTGATAAGGCACGCACCGACTTGCCTAATGACCTTACGCGCGAACCCAATGTGCAGGAGATTGACTTTAGTGAAATTCCCATCCTGTTCGTGAATATCTCCGGAGATTTTGATCTTAATAAACTTAAGCGCTACGCTGAAGATATTAAAGACAAGGTCGAAACCCTGTCTGAAATTACCCGGGTTGATATTGTTGGGGCGCTTGACAGAGAGATTCAGATAAATGCAGACAAATACAAAATGGACGTTGCCGGAATAACACTCGGCGATATCGAACGTGCTGTTGCCTATGAGAATATGACCATTTCAGGTGGGAATGTTGACATGGACCAAATGAAGCGTTCTATCAGTGTTTCAGGTGAGTTTCAGAATGTCGAACAAATCAGGAATATCATCATCAGGTCCCAATCAGGTGCCACGGTGTATCTCAAAGATATAGCGGAGGTGAAGGATGCCTTTAAGGAACGGGAATCCTATGCCCGGCTTGCACATAAAAATGTGATTACGCTGAATGTCATCAAACGCAGCGGTGAAAATCTCATTGAAGCAACGGATAAGGTGCGCGACATCATCACTGAGATGCAGCAAACCAATCTTCCCGAGCAGCTTAAGGTTACGCTTACCGGCGATCAGAGTACCGATACACGTGTTACACTGCACGACCTTATCAACACCATCATCATCGGGTTTATTCTCGTTACCGTGATACTCATGTTTTTCATGGGTGCCACCAATGCCATTTTTGTTGCACTCTCTGTTCCGCTGAGTTGCTTTGTAGCGTTCTTGATTTTCCCTACAATAGGCTTTGCCCTGAATATGATTGTGCTTTTCGCATTTCTTCTTGCTCTCGGTATCGTGGTAGATGATGCCATTGTGGTGATAGAAAACACACATCGCATCTATGACAATGGTAAGGTGCCCATTGTAAAGGCTGCAAAAATTGCCGCAGGCGAAGTTTTTCTTCCTGTTCTCTCAGGTACCCTCACCACTCTTGCTCCCTTTATTCCACTTGCATTCTGGAAGGGGATCATCGGTAAGTTCATGTTCTATCTTCCGATAACCTTGATAGTAACCCTGCTGGCTTCTCTGTTCGTTGCCTATATCATGAATCCGGTTTTTGCGGTTCAGTTTATGAAGCCTCATCACGCACATCAGGATGCTGAAGAACTCGCAAGGACACGAAGAAGACATAAACGTGTGACGATTGTATTTTCCATCATTGCATTGATATCTTATATCAGTGGTTCATTCGGCATGGGTAACTTTATGGTATTCCTTCTTCTTGTTTATTTTCTCCATGAATTCTATTTGGTAAAGGTGATACGTAAGTTTCAGAATAAAACCTGGCCAGGTATTCAAAATGCCTATAGTCGCGTGCTGAGTAAAGCTCTTTCAGGAAGAGGGCCGGTTTGGATGTTGCTGGGCACTGTTGCTCTTTTTGTATTCAGTATCGTGCTTACAGGTATTGTAAAGCCCAAGGTCGTCTTCTTCCCCAATGGTGAACCAAACTTCATCTACACCTACATCACGCTTCCGGTAGGAACCAGTTCGGTTTATACTGATTCAGTTACCCAGATTGTCGAAGACCGCGTTTATAAAATCGTCGGCGAAAAGAATCCTATCGTAGAATCTGTGATCAGCAATGTGGCGGTTGGGGCCGGTGATCCAAATGATCCGGACCGAAGTACCGCCCCTCACAAGGGCAAGGTATCAGTAGCCTTTGTGGAGTTTGCAAAACGCAACGGACAATCAACCCAGATTTATCTCGATAAAATACGCCAGGCAGTAAAAGGAATTCCCGGTGCTGAAATTACGGTTGATAAAGAGAACAATGGTCCGCCGGTTGGTAAGCCTGTCAGCATTGAGGTTTCTGGAGACAACCTGGAAGAACTTGTGATTACCTCCAGCAAATTAAAAGCCTTTCTTGATTCTATTCAGGTGCCCGGTGTTGAGGAGCTTAAATCAGATATTCAGAATAGCAAACCTGAAGTGGTGATTGACATCGACCGCGAACGTGCCAACCGCGAAGGCATAAGTACTGCACAAATAGGCATGGAAATCAGAAATGCTGTTTTTGGAAAAGAGGTATCTAAATTCCGCGATGCCAATGATGATTATCCTATTCAGCTCAGATTTCGTGAAGACCAGCGCAATAACCTGGCTGTACTGATGAATCTTGAAATCACCTACCGCGATATGAATATGGGTGGCATGATCAGAAAGGTTCCTCTCTCTTCCCTGGCCAACATCCGCTACGACAATACCTTCGGTGGAGTGAAAAGAAAAAATCAGAAGCGTGTGGTTACACTCTCTTCTAACGTACTCAGCAATGCCAATGCCAACGATGTGGTTGCTAAGGTGCAGCAGGCTGTTTCAAGGTTCGATTTGCCTGAGGGTATCCGGGTCGATATGACCGGTGAACAACAAGAGCAAAAGGAGACCGGAGCTTTCCTGGGAACCGCCTTATTGGTATCTCTCGGTCTGATTTTTCTTATTCTTGTTACTCAGTTTAACTCTGTCAGTAAACCTATCATTATCCTTACGGAAATCTTCTTCTCCATCATTGGTGTACTGCTCGGTATTGCCATCTTTGGCATGGAACTGTCAGTGGTAATGACCGGAGTTGGTATAGTAGCACTTGCGGGTATTGTGGTAAGAAATGGTATTCTTTTGGTTGAGTTCACTGATTTACTCAGGGCCCAGGGCATGGATACCTTCAGTGCTGTGGTGGAAGCAGGTAAAACCCGCATGACGCCCGTGATCCTGACTGCTTCAGCTGCCATTCTTGGCCTTATTCCTTTGGCGGTCGGACTCAACATCGATTTCGTTACCCTGTTCTCTGAATTCAATCCGAATATCTTCTTCGGCGGAGACAATGTGGCTTTCTGGGGTCCATTAAGCTGGACGATGATCCATGGTCTTTCTTTTGCCACTTTCCTTACACTCTTCCTTGTTCCCGCGATGTACTTGCTTACCGACCGTATAAAAATGAAGATTTTCGGCAGAGGCATCTGATTTCGGATACCGATTTAACAGGCGGGGAGTATTTCAGGATGCTCCCCGCTTTTTCTTTCTAATTCCTTGCCTTACTTCAGGTATTTCCATCTTATCAGGACTTAATTTTCATTTTTCAATTGTTTTACAGATTTTTAGCAAAATCTTGACCATGAAAAATCTGATTTGGTGTTGTTTTTTGCTCTCGCAATTTGCTTTGTTTGCTCAGCCGGTAAAGATCTCCGGAACTATTAAAGATGCCGCCTCAGGTGAACTGTTGGCCGGTGCCGTTGTCTCATGCGGCAGTGTTTCGGTACCCAGCGGAAATGACGGAACCTATAGTCTTCAGACCGACCAGGCATTCCCTCTCATTTTGAAATGTACCATGCTGGGCTACACCGGCAAAACCCTCACTTTACAAGGTCCGGGAAATGCCGATTTTTCGCTTGAGTCTGCTTTTACTGAGCTTAGTCAGGTCGTAGTCTCTGCCGGAAAATTCGAGCAAAAACTTTCTGATGTTACCGTATCTATGGAGGTCCTCAAGCCAACCATTGTCGATAATAAAAACACCTACAATCTTGAAACCATCATCGACCAGGTGCCGGGAGTAACCATATTTGACGGACAAGCGAACATACGGGCAGGTAGCGGATTCAGTTATGGTGCGGGCTCGCGTGTTTTGGTGTTGGTAGATGATATGCCCTTGCTTGCTGCAGATGCCAATGATGTTAAATGGAGTTATCTGCCTATCGAGAACCTCGAACAAATTGAGGTTATAAAAGGTGCTTCTTCTGCCCTTTTCGGATCCTCTGCACTCAACGGCGTTATCAATATCAGAACTACCTATCCCAAAGAAAAACCTGAAACCAAAATCATTGCCTTTATGGGCGCATACGACGAACCAATGCGCGGTTCTATGAAATGGTGGCCCGATGCAAATCCCATCACCACCGGCTCATCATTCTCGCATACCCGCCGTATCGGCAATCTTGATTTGGTTGCCGGCGGCAATGTTTTCTCTGATCAGGGCTACCGTGAAGGCGAAACAGAACAACGGGGCAGAGCCAACCTCAACCTTCGTTATCATTTCAAGAAAGTAAAAGGTTTGTCGCTCGGCCTCAACCTGAACCAAATGGAAACCCGCGGTGGCTTATTTATCATCTGGCAGGATGCTGATTCCGGTGCATGGAAACCCCGGCCGGGCAGTTTGAGCAATTACCGTACTTTTCGGTCTAATATCGATCCCTATATTACCTACACCACCGAGAAAGGAGATAAGCATACGCTCAGAACCCGTTATTTTAATACCACCAATACCAACAATACCAATCAGGAATCTATTGCTGAGCTTTACTATGGCGAATACCAATTCCGGAAAAATTTTAAAAGAGGATGGGTGATGAATACCGGGCTCATGGCTACGCGCAGCATGATAATCAGTGACTCTCTTTACGGAACCCATTCGGCAAAGAATGTTGCACTTTACGGACAAACAGATAAGAAGTTCGGTCGTCTCACGCTCAGTTTTGGTGCCCGCGGAGAGTTCTTTCAGATGAATAATGTGGTGAACGAGAGTCCGGTGAATTTGGTGTTCATGAAAGGCATACGTAACAAAGAGTTTATCCGCGATACCGCCAACGGAGTAAGTTCTACCTACAAACGTTTGGAAATTGAACGCGATAGCGTTCTGATTGCCCGTAAGAGCCGCATCAAGCCTGTCCTGAGATTCGGATTGAATTATCAGGCTGCTGAATTTACCTTCCTTCGTGCGAGTATCGGTCAGGGCTACCGCTTCCCCAGTGTTGCAGAACGTTTCGTTAATACCAGTGTGAGTGCACTCAGTGTTTTTCCGAACGATACCCTGCGCCCGGAAAGCGGCGTTACTGCTGAAATTGGTGTTAAGCAGGGTTTCCGTATCGGGAACTTTAACGGCTTTATTGATGTGGCCGGGTTCTGGCAGGAATATCGTGATATGATGGAGTTTACTTTTGGTGTCTGGTTTCCGGAAAATTTTCCTGTCTCTCAGCAAAACGTAGGAACTAAGTTTGAGTATCTCGGATTCAAATCGGTGAATGTTGGCAATACGCGAATTTCCGGCTTTGAAGTTTCAGTTACCGGTGCCGGTAAAATAGGTCCTGTGAATGTATTGTTCCTCGGTGGCTATAGTTATACCAAACCTATTAATCTGAATTATCGTTTCGATGATACTACGGGCCTCGCCGGACCGCTATGGCTCAAATACCGGTTCTTCCATCTCGCAAAGGCCGATTTGCAATTAGACTGGAAAGGCTTTACCACCGGTATCAGCGCACGTTATCAGAGCTTTCTGATTAATATCGACCCTGCCTTTGAGGAAGAGCTTACACCTTATGTTCTGCCCGGAAATAATATCGGAATATATATTCTGCCCGGGCTAAAACGCTACCGCGAGGTTCATCGTTCAGGTAACATTACCCTCGATTATCGGCTCGGATATGATGTTAACAAAAGCACCAGGGTCTCTATCATCATAAACAATCTGCTAAATGCCGAAAATATGGGCCGCCCCGGAGATCTTCAGCCACCAAGACAAATTATGGTGCAGTATGCCTTAAAATTCTGATTTCTTTTTTCTGCCTCTCTTAACCGCATATGCAGCACAACCGGCAATAAGCAGTGCAGTTCCGCCGTCAACGGGTAATGGTGTGGCAGGCGGCGGCGGGGGTAATATCTGAGCGGTGCTTCTGTCGCCATTCATGATGATATATAAAATTATGATAAATAATTTTTTTTTCATGGCGCGTTGTGTTTGATGAATAAGTTTCCTGAATCCGGTTTACCGTTAATATACAGATAATAGGCGCCAGCTTCCAGGTCCCTGATATCAATTTTCTGTCCTGCGCCGGCGGCAGGATAATTTCCTGTTCGAATAATTCTTCCGCTGAGATCACCGATGGTCCATGATGCGCCACTGCTAATGTCTCCCTTGAGTACAATAAAGTCGCAGGCAGGATTGGGCATTACCCCGGAGCTGATTTCAACAGGCTCTTTTGTACCTGAAATATTCTGATAACTGAAGTGTAAAATGAAACGCTCTTGTAGGTCGCCGTCTTGTGTTACAAACGAATATAAATCTCCCTGTTGTATGGTTTGTGTTACTCCTGTTTTAAGGTCTTCGAGCTGAATAATGGCGTCAACATTTACGAGCTGATTAAAATTCAGTGTGTAATTTCCCGCGTCGGCATCATAGATACCCAAGGGAATGCTCTGTTGTTGTATCAGGTTGAGCGATGTTCTGGCATCG
>JBIIMV010000047.1:0-7295 GCA_044337805.1 Bacteroidia bacterium | reverse complement strand
TGATGAAAAGCGAGGCTACAAGTCCGATGAAATGCAAACCTGCCTGAAGCCCCAGAACCAAACCAAGGAGATGGATACAGGGTCTGTGTCTCTTCATGTAATCCCAGGCAAGCAGTAAAGAGACAAAAAGCAGAAAAATGCGAATTGACTCAAGGTGAAACTGCAAAATCGAAAAAATGAAGCCATAAGAGGAAAGGAGAAGAAGCAGAGAAGGCAACAACCAGGACAAAGGAAGTTTACGAAGTTTTAGTACAAAAAGAAAAACAAGAAGCAGGGCATAATAAAGCGACATCGATTTAAAAATCAAATCAGAATCAGGAGAGAAAAACAGTTGAGAAGTATAGAGCAGAGGATAGATAAAGCCGTGCAAAGCCACGTAGAAAAAACCACCGGGAAGAAAGCGGAAACCCGAGAAGTTTATCTGTCCGGTTTCATAAAGATGACGCCCCAGAATCATATATTCATAGGTATCGTGCTCACTGACTCCGCGCAAGGATGCATACAAGGCAGGAAAAGAGAACAAAATTACAAGAGCCACCATTGCCCAAACCCAAGCAATCTGTGCCGAAAAAGCTGTAAAAAACTTAGAATAGGTATTCACAACAGCATTTTTCCTAACAAAGAAAGCAGCCACAAGAAGGACATTAAGAGCAAGCCATGCTGAGAGAAAGAAGGCCGAACCTGATGCAGGAAAAAGCACCATGAGCAGAAAAAGGGTCGAAGCTCCTAAAAGCGGACCTGTTGCAAGGGATAAAATAGCAGTGTAAGAAAAATCAGCAGTCTGTTTCCATATCCATGGCAGAAGCCATAGGGCAGGGAGCAGCACAAAGCACAGATGATATATCAGAAAAGCGAGGACCACCGAATAATTTACAAAGCTAATGAAGGCAGCGAGAGCGGCATCAAAAACTAAAGCCCAGCCATTTTGGAGAAACGTATCGAAGCCAAAGCATCATGATGACATATGACAATCCGGTCGCAAATGCCGCACCCGGTCCCCCCATGATGGGAACGAAGATGAGATTAAAAATGATATTGGCCAGAAAAAGGGTCAGAATAAACCAGGTGTGCATACCGGGCTGCCCAAACTGGTTATGGATCATCATAAATGGATGATAGCCAGCTGTGAGTGAGGCAAATCCAACAAGCAGGGCGAGGACCAGCCAGACCTGAAATGCCTGTTCAGTTTGTGTTAGCATCAGAAATAGTGGAAATCCTGCGATGCAAATCAGGCCCAAGGCACCAATTTGCAGGTAGGATTTTTTAACCGATGCTTGAAGTATCCGGTGAGAAAAATCAGCATTGTTTTTTGCTGCCAGGCGAGCAAGGACAGGGTTGATATTGTTTCTAACGAGCACCGTGATTTGCAGGAAACCTTCTGCGAAGGTAGAAGCATAACTATAGACACCCACCACAGCATCGGACTGAAAAATACCAAGGATAAATACATCAACCCTCGTATTAACGTCAAGCAGGAAGTTCCCCAGCAAGGCCTTAAGGCCGAAACTATTCTGAACCGAAATCCAATTTTTAAATCCATCTGAGGCAGGCAGCAGTGAATATCTCGGGATAAAGAAAAAAAGAATAAAAACAAAAAGTGTAGCCTCAGACCATGCTAGTGTTTGAGCGAGTTGTGAGGGTCGGTTGAGATCGTACAAGAAATAAAGAATAAAAAGTAGCAGGAAAAAAAACCTGAGAAACTGAAATACCGCAAAAGCCTTCATGACACGGAGGCCATTGAGAAAAGCAAGAAGCACCTTGTTGATAGAAAAGAAAAACAGTCCGGGAAGAACCATGGGAAATGCTTCAACAACAAGTTTACTGTGTAACCATCTTCCCGGGAAATCAGAAAGCCACCATGCAGGAAGGATGACAAGAACAGAACTTATCATGGAAAGAAGTAACGCAGAAGAAAGGATATTCTTTAGCGAAGCAGCATCATTGGAATAGGCCGGAACAAAGCGCTGCACAGAGAGATGTACCCCACCCACTGCAAGTTGAGACAGAAGGATATATCCTGCATAGCATTGATTAAAAACTCCAAGATACTCCTCGCCTGCCCTCTTGTAGATGAGAAAATTAACAAGAATTCCAAGAAGAGCAGCCAAGCCAAATGCACCTGCATTCCACAAAAGGTCGATATTGAACTTTCCTCCCCTATTCATTCACTGCAGTTTAGGCATGGAATAGAAAATCACTAAAGAACGAAAGAAGCGAATGTTAACAGAATAAAAACACCAATCAGGGCGCGTTAAACTGCTCAAAGAGGAAAAGGAGTAAGCATGAAAATGATGCATCATGAAATTTGCTGCATAGAGCCTTACTGTTTGAGTGAACCTGTTTTCCATGGCATGGAATCCGGAAATCAAGACAGATAGTTTGGAACTGGAAACAATCATGTTTAAAACATGTCAAAAGTACATTTTAGGGCCGAAATAATAAACGATGTTTCGTGGAGGAATAAAAAGAAATGAGCACCGAAAATGCGTATAAGCAAAAACAATAGGTGCTACAACCATTTGAAAAAGAACTATGTTACCAACATTAAGACGGCGGCAAACATATTTCATGCATCATGACTGAGCGCTCAGGTATAGATGCAACAGCGCCTCCTTGTCAGTTTTTCCGCTTGCATTCAAAGGCCAGTGACTGACGAAAAAAAACTCGGATGGCATCATATAAGCAGGCAGATTATTCAAAAGGAAAAGTGAAACTTCATCCATATCAGGCTTTGGGGCATGATGCTGCAAACAAACCATGGCAATGATCCTTTTCACCTCAGCACCTCTTTTCAGGGGTATCACCGAAACGCTGGACTCATCAGGAAGAGCGCGAATAAGCACAGACTCCACCTCAGCAGGTTCAATGCGATATCCGTTGAATTTTATTTGTTCATCTATTCTTCCTGTCAGAAACAAGAGACCATCCTCGAAATAACCGCAATCACCGCTTCGGTATGCCCGGCGGCCATTGGCATCAAAAAACTTCAATTGGTTAAGGTCATCACGGTTGAGGTAACCCGGTGAGACATGATCACCACAAATAATCACCTCGGCCTTGTTGTCACTGTCAGCATTACTGATGAAGACAGAATTTCCTGAACGGGGATAGCCAACTGGAATTGCAGAATAGCGACCTAAAATCTCCGGTGTAATATTTACGAGGGTAGTGGTAACGGTTGCTTCTGTGGGTCCGTAGGCATTGTAGACCCCTCGCCCCGGAAATCGCTCATGCAATTTTTGAATGGTTTTAGCAGGAAGTGGTTCCCCTGCAAAAACAAAATTCTTAATGTGAGGCAATTGCTCACCATTGAAATCATCATGCAGCAGAAAGATGTGGGCAAGTGCGGGCGTGGAAGTCCATACCGTACAGGCATAATGTTTCATTCGGCTAACAGCGGCAGGAGGATTATTCAGGACATCCTTGCTGTTAAGCACCATCGTTCCCCCGGTAAGTAAAGCTCCAAAAACATCGTACAAGGAGACATCGAACGTAAACAAAGCATGATTAAACATTACCTCACCTGCTGAATAGGGATAATCATTCTTAAGCCATGAAACAAAACTTATGAGGTTTGAATGGCTGATGCATACCCCTTTCGGCTGACCTGTTGTACCGGAAGTAAAGAGAATGTAAGCAAGCTTTTGAGAAAACTTATGATTCAAATCCGGCAAACGCGATTGTTGCGAAATGCCATTGGAAAGCAAGGCTTCGAATCCATGCATGCTCAGCGCCAAAGAAATGGCATTCTCCTCCATGACATTGATAAAAAATCCACCTCCACATGCTTCCATCATGGCCCTGACCCGACCTTCAGGGAAGCCCGGATCAACAGGAATATAGGGCATGCCGGTATCAATGGCAGCAACCATTAGAGCAGGAATCTCTTTCTCTTTGTGCCCGTAAATAAAAATAGGATTACCTTTTCTGAGTCCGGCTTTCAAAAGCGCTTCTCTGCAAGCATCAACGAGATCGAAAAATTGCCGATAAGTGAGTTCACCGTTGCTCCCTGCAACAGCAATTCTGCCCGCATCATAGTCACAGGAGAACGGAGCATGACACAAAAAATCCGGGATTTTCATTTGAACCAAGGTGAATGTCCTCCAAAAATATAAAGAGAAAAACAGGCTGCATGCAGAGTCAATAGAACAGAGAGTATTCTTTCGACCGGACTATCCCCCGAAAGGAAAAAAACCTTGTTGCGTCGCCGCTGCACCACCACCCAGGTATTGTGCAGTGCAGAATATAAGCCGAACAATGCGCCGCTCACAATGAATGGCAAGCGAAAGCCGTTCCAGCATCCCATGAGAAGAAAAGTGAGAAACAAGGCAAGATTTTGTCTGAGCAAAGGATAAGATCTGAAAGAGCTTTGGCTACTTAAGAATTTGTAGATAGGTTTGAAAAAATAGTCTTTGAGCCAATCGCCAAGGGAGATATGAAACCTGCGCCAGAAGTCCTGAATATTTTCAGACAAAAAAGGAAGATTGAAATTCTCGGGTAGAGGCATACCGCAGAGTAACGACCAGCCCATAGCCATCAGCGAATATCCGGCAAAATCGAAGTAAAGAAAGATACTGTATGCATACATTTCGCCGGCGAAAAAAACTGTTGGCTGTGCTTCATAAGCACTGAGCCAGAACATGTTTACCATTTCTGCAAAGATGAACTTCAAAGCAGCCCCTTGCAGACAAAATATAATGCCGCGAATGAGGCTATCTCCATTCGTAAGCTCGGCACAATGATGAAGATTGTTTCTGAAATTCCGGTAGCGGTCGATCGGCCCCATCAGAATGGCAGGAGGGTAAACCAAAAAGAAAAGCAAATCAGAAATATTCCATTCAGATGCAATCTGTTCCCTGTCGAGAAAAACCTGCAATGCCCTGAATGAGATATAAGAAAGTCCGGTGAAATAAAAAATGGAAGCGGTTTCACCGATTCTGCTTAAAAGCAATGGAAGCAGTAATGGAATAATGAACCAGGCAACACCTTTTAATCTGAGATATCTGATACTAAGAAATAGCCAGAGCATGACCCAGCAGATAAAGTACAGAAGAGGCTTTGTATCCGGAAAAATGAAGAGCAGGTAAAGAACAGAAACGCCCATGACTGCTCTGCGGGCAACATCACGAATTTGCGGGAAAATCAATTTTGTGACATGTACCAGCAAAGCAGACAACAACACCCAGTAGAAAAACCATATTCCGGAAAAAGGTAACATTTCAGAACTGCTGATAGATAAATGCAGATGCTGCACGTGGTTTATTGAATTCGGTTTGTTTACCCGGAGTATAAAGTTCGCGCCACGCCAGTAAACATATCCATACCAGCAATCCTATTATTAATATTTGACGCAACCTATTCCGCATGATAATGATGAGCAACAAGAAAAGAGTCAATTTTTACCCATCCGGCATCCCCCAGGTGCATGATATCATCTAATATGCCTGCAGAGTAGGACGAAGATGTTCCGGGCATCAGATTGAGAAATGGGTATTGGGCCTTTCGAATTTCAGTTTCGATTTTATTGAGGACAAAGTTCAGTGATTCAAGATTGGTATAAACACCCGGATGCAGGGGCTGAATCACGAACGAAGCTTTTACCTTACGTTCATGGAGGAAGTCAATCAGATCGCAAAAATCATCCAGCTCATCATTATTCAAAATTTTGGGAGGACTAACCTTCCTGTGCTGCTTATTACGCAAATAAGCATCATAATAGGCATCATCAATTCCGAGGGAGTTGCCCCTGGCACGCTGAAGTTGTTTGCTCAGGGCCGATTGATAAAGAGAATCCCATGAAGGTAACTTCACCGGATTAAATTCCACCCGCCGAAAAACTGGAGCAACAGGTTTTTCGTAAAATTGTCTAATATATAATTCAGTTAGGGTAACAAGAGGATAAAACAATATCGAGTTCATCACTGATCGTGATTCGGAAAATTTAAAAGCGAGCAGCTGCTGTGGAGTAGGATTTCTGGTGAATTCACCTGCATTTCTGTACCAAAATCTACCGGAACGAGGAAAGGCAGAAATACCTTCAACTCTTGCCTGAACAGAAGGAGGAAAAAAGTCGAGCATCACCGCGGGATCGGTTCCTGAGGCTGACTTTCCCTCAAACCATCCCGGAGAGAGGATAATTGAAATAGCTGCCGAATTGCTGTCGACCTCTGCTGCAGCCAGAATGTTCAGGATGGCCGCACACTGAAAACCGGCCTTACCGAATGCCACACAAGATCCCGGAGAGAGCTCATTTAGGAAACGATAGGGAATATGTGGAAGATTACTATGAGAAAGTTCTGAAGAGCCAAGAATCACCAGTTGAGACCCACCGTGAATCTTTCTTTGCAACCAGTTGAATCCGGCAGAATCAGATTTTAAATCATCAAGATAGACACCCTCAAAAGAGCTTGATGCAGACGGTGCTTTTGTGTCAAGACTTTGCCACAGCACATCAGGTAGCATGAAAAAGCCGGTGATGGCTAATACCACTCCGGCCAATACAACCAGAAATCCGGCAGTATATGAATGTTTATCAGGCAATCGATTTGCTGAGAAGGTATCGGGCAATTTGACGAGGTGTTTCGAACCACTCCTCATTAATTTCTGTAAAAGGAATCTTTATTCCCGTCTTCTCCTCAAGAACAACGGCCAGGTCTACAATGGTGATGGAATCAAGCAAGCGCGAGCGGATCAGACTCTCATCAGGACCAACCTTGCGAAAAGCAAGATTTTTGATTTCATCGATGATCATCGACAACAATTGATCTTCTGTTGTTTGCATGGTGACTTAATGTCCGGTTAGAATTTTATCTTTCGGGTATTTAAGTGAATATACGAACCTGAGCTTCTTTGTTTCTCCGGCTGTAACTTTAAGGTTCCACGACACCTTGCCGTTTTCTTCATTCTTCTTACCGCCACTGCTTTCTTCAAGAACTATCTCAAGCTCTTTATTCTGACTCACGGGGACTTGATCTTCGATATAGAGTTCAATCTCCGACTTTTTCTTGTTTCGGATTTCAATATCGAACCCGTGGGTTTCCTTGCGGGTTGAGCCGAGCGTCTTCTTTTCTGAAAAATCTTTCAGGCGCACACGATCCAACACCACACTCTTGTCTCTGCCGAGAGAGACCTCAAGTGTATCGTCTGTGCTCTGTGCATCAATATATGAGGTACCCACGAACATACCTTCGTAAAAGACATTGGCATCACCGGAAAGCAGGTTCAGCTGATCCCATCCTGTAAGGCGTGCAATAAGAAAGGCATCTTTGTCAAGACGGGGGGCTGCAAAATACCGG